>JBIIOB010000199.1:0-4844 GCA_044337125.1 Bacteroidia bacterium | reverse complement strand
CATATACCATTGCACCGCTTGCGACAGTGCAATGGCTTATTCAACTAAATTAAATTAATTTTTTCCCAACTAAATATTCTGCAATTTGAACAGCATTCGTTGCAGCACCTTTGCGTAAATTATCAGCAACAATCCACATGTTCAAGGTGTTTGCTTGGGTTTCATCTCTGCGCAAACGTCCAACCAATACTTCATCTTTATCATGTGCATCCATTGGCATTGGATACTTTAAATTTTTCACATCGTCCACCAAAATCACTCCTGGTGCATTTTGTAAAATGTTGCGCACTTCATTCATCTCAAAATCACTTGCAAACTCCACATTCACACTTTCGCTATGTCCGCCCATCACTGGTATACGTACTGTAGTAGCTGTAACACGAATGTTTGGATCCATGATTTTTTTTGTTTCATTCACCATTTTCATTTCCTCTTTGGTATAACCATTGTCGGTAAACACATCAATTTGAGGAATCACATTTAAGTCGATTGGATATGCATACGCCATTTCTCCTTTAATGCCTTTGCGCTCATTCATTAATTGTTCAACTGCTTTTACACCTGTTCCAGTAACCGATTGATAAGTAGAAACAACAATGCGTTGAATGTTGTATTTTTTGTGCAATGGATTTAATGCCACCACCATTTGAATGGTAGAACAATTTGGATTTGCAATGATTTTATCGGTAGCAGTTAATTCAGCTGCATTGATTTCGGGAACAACCAATTTTTTTGTTGGGTCCATTCGCCAAGCCGATGAATTATCAATAACTGTAATTCCTGCTTCCGCAAACTTTGGTGCCCATTCCAAGGAAGTGCTTCCCCCAGCCGAAAACAAAGCAACGTTTGGTTTCATATCAATAGCAGTTTGCATGCTCACCACCTTAAACGTTTTACCCTTAAACGAAATTTCCTTGCCAACCGATTTTTCGGATGCTACCGGTATAAGTTCTGTTATTGGGAAGTTACGCTCTTCCAAAACTTGAATCATTTTTGTACCAACTAATCCTGTGGCACCAACTACTGCTACTTTCATATTATTTTGTTTTTATATTTTTTCTCATTCTACCTTTCATCATTTGAGGATAAGTACAAAAAAAGCCTTTCCAATCGGAAAGGCTTTTGTGTTATATGTTTGAATACAAAACACTACTTAACCTTTCCCAAAGGGGAACGTTTCATGTGCTTTTTATTTTTACAAGTCATTTTCATAATTCGTTTGCAAACGTACTTGATTTTTTTAAATCCACAAAAAAATAGCTTAGAATTTTATTAATCATTCCTTAATAAAGGCTATTCGGCTTTTTGCTATATTTACTTAGAATTTAAAGCAATGAGGATTTTAACACTTTTATTACTGTTTGTTTGTTCGTTTGGCTCGGCACAGGTATCGGATAATTTTTCGGATGGAGATTATACAGCAAATCCTGTTTGGACGGGTGATGCTGCCGAATACATTGTAAATGCTAGTCAGCAATTACAATTGAGCAATACGCTAGCTGGTGCTAGTTATTTGTCTACAACCAATACTTCTATTAATACTACCGAATGGCATTTTTACATTCAACAGACCTTTGCTCCATCGTCCAGTAATTATGGTCGTGTGTATTTAGTTTCGGATCAAGCAAATTTAGAAGGCTCATTAAATGGCTATTATTTACAATTTGGGGAAGCAGGTACAAACGATGCAGTAGAATTATTCAAACAAACGGGTTTAACAAGTACTTCAGTTTGTCGTGGTACCAATGCTCAAATTGCGGCTTCGTTTGCATTAGGAGTAAAAGTAACACGCGATGCGTTAGGTAATTGGAGTTTGTACATCGATCCTGCTGGTGGTAATGCTTATAATTTGCAAGCAACAGGAACCGATAATACCTTTACAACAACTGCATTTATGGGTGTTGCAGCCGTGTATACGCTTACCAATTCAACAAAATTTTATTTCGATGATTTTTATGTAGGTCCAATCATTGTTGATGTTACAGCACCAAGCATTGTTTCTTCAACGGTTATTTCTTCTACTGAAGTGGATGTGTTGTTTAATGAAGCAGTTGATTTAGCAAGCTCACAAACACTTAGCAATTATTCCGTAAACAATAGTATTGGAAATCCAGCCACCGCTGTTCGCGATGCAAGCAATTTAGCATTGGTACATTTAACTTTTGCAAGTGCATTCACCAATGCATTACCGAATACATTAACCGTAATCAATGTACAGGATTTAAGTGCAAATGCGATTATAAGTGCGACTAACAATTTTACCTATTTCGCCCCAATAACAGCTGTTTACAAGGATGTAATCATTACCGAAATTTATGCCGATCCTTCTCCGCAAATAGCATTGCCTGCAACTGAGTTTATCGAAATTTATAATAAAAGCAGCAATACCTTAAATCTGAATGGTTGGAAATTTACAGATGGTTCTTCCACTGCAACCTTGAGTAATTACAATCTTGCTCCCAATCAATATTTAATTATTTGTCCAATTGCCGATACCGCTTCATACAGTGTATTTGGAGCAGTGATGGGTGTTTCTAGTTTTCCTTCTTTAAACAATACAGGTGATAATTTAAAATTAAAATCGAGCTCCTTAATCGATATTGATTCAGTAAACTATTCAGATGCTTGGTATCAAGATGCCGTAAAACTAGATGGTGGTTGGACATTGGAATTGATTAATCCGAATGCTCCTATAAACTGTCCTGCTTCAAACAATTGGATGGCATCCACAAATACCAATGGAGGAACACCAGGTATTCAGAACAGCGTTTATTCTACTGCAACTGATGTTACTGCTCCAACAGTTTTATCTGCCACTGCAACTGATGCAACGCATGTAAACATTTGTTTTTCCGAAGCAATTGATGCTGCTCAGTTAGCAGTACTGTCAAATTATTCCATCAATAATGGAATAGGAACTCCTGTTTCAGCTGTTGCGAATGCTACACTTACCTGTGTTGATTTGACCTTAAGCACCGCTTTAACATCTTCAGTCTTTTATACCTTAACATTTTCAAACATTGCCGACTGTTCGGGTAATTCAATGATGGCGACCACTTTCAATTTGAGTTATTACATTGCGAAACCGTATGATGTTGTTTTCAACGAAATCATGCCCGATCCAGATCCCATTTTTAGTTCATTACCCAATTATGAATATGTTGAATTGTATAACCGTACTGCCTTTCCAATCAATTTAAAAGACTGGAAATACAGCGCTGGTGCAAGCATAAAACTTTTGCCCGATGTAACCATTCTGCCCGATAGTTTTATTGTATTTGCATCTACAACAGCTGCATCTAATTATCCAGCGAGTTACAATGTTGTTGGTTTAACAAGTTTTCCAACGCTTACTAATTCTGGACAAACACTTACCTTAAAAACACCGCAAGATTTAATCATCTCCACGGTTTCTTATTCCGATACTTGGTATCTGGACGATACAAAAAAAGATGGTGGATGGAGTCTGGAACAAAAAGATCCAAACAATCCTTGCGGAGGTGAAAGCAATTGGATTGCTTCAACAAGCACGGATGCGGGTACTCCTGGCCGACAAAATTCGGTGAACGGTACAAACCCTGATACAAACGTTCCACAAATTGTAAGAGTAGGTGTTGTTGCAACCGATACCATTCAAGTGTTTTTTAACGAACCACTGGATAGTCTTTCAATGCTCAATGTTGCTTTGTATTCAGTCGATAATGCAATTGGAAATCCAGTTTTTGTAAAGCCAGTAGCTGCTGAATTTAAAAGTGTGATTTTAGCATTTGCAAGTTCCTTTCAGGTAGGAACAATTTATACAGTAACTGTTGGAAATACCATTACCGATTGTGTGGGTAATCCAATTGGTTCAGTTAATACGGCTCGATTTGCAATACCAGAGCCTGCTGTTGCAAACGACATTGTGATTAATGAAATCCTCGTAAATCCAAACACAGGTGGTGTTGATTTTGTAGAAATTTACAACCGTTCTACCAAAGTGATTGATTTAAAAACAATCAGTATTTCGCAGTACGATACCATTATGAATGTTCCTATTAATTTAGAAGTAATTACTGCCGAAGGTTATTTGTTGTTTCCAAATGAGTATTTGGTGTTGAGCGAAAATTCAACTGCAGTAAAAGCACAATACAGTACAACAAATGCGAATGGATTTTTGCAAATTGTAGATTTGCCAAGCATGAATATTGATGCAGGAACGGTTTGTTTATCTACCACAACCGATGTGATAGATCACCTGGTGTATTACGAAAACATGCATTTTGCATTATTGAACAGTACAAAAGGCGTTTCATTGGAACGCATTGATTTTAATCGTCCAACAAACGACCGCACCAATTGGCATTCGGCTGCAAAGGATGTGGGTTATGCAACACCAGCGTATAAAAATTCTCAATACTTGGATGCAGGTGAAACCGAAAGTCCAATTGCAATCACCCCCGAATTATTTTCACCCGATGAAGATGGTTACAACGATGTGGTAAATATTAATTATCATTTTGATCAACCAGGCTTTGTTGCAAACATTACTATTTATGATAGCAAAGGACGTTTGGTAAAATACTTGGTTCGTAATGAATTATTAGGAACCAGCGGAACATTTAGCTGGGATGGAATAAGCGAAGAAAAAGAAAAAGCACGCATCGGAATTTACATTGTATTCGTTGAAGTATTCGACCTTTCGGGCAATGTAAAAAAATATAAAAAGACCTGCGTTGTAGCGGGGAAATTGTAAATGTTTTTCTATTTAATAATTACAAGTTTATTAGATTTTATAGTTTTATCATTAACCGTAATTTGATAATAATAAACTCCAGCATCTAAATTGTTTTCATTTATTGCAA
>JBIIOB010000198.1:0-4897 GCA_044337125.1 Bacteroidia bacterium | reverse complement strand
TTAAACAAATGCACAAACAAAGAATTGGTTCAACTCATGAATCAGAAACAAAACAATCAAATTTTATATGGTGTATCATTCATTGGTGTCCCGATTACTGTCATTGGAGCGGCAACCTGTGTTATTGGTGCATTAGACATGATGTTCGGAGGAACCAGTGATTTCCTTGCAGCTGGGGCACTTATAACAGCAGGTGGAGTAATTACATTGAGTGTAAATACCTATTCACATACACGAATAAAATACTTAAACAAAAAAATAGTACGAGTATATAACGAATCCTTTTAACGAAATGCTATACAATTTACTCCGATTTTTAATGCGGATAACCAGTTCCATTTTTTTTAAATCCATATCGATTCGAAATAAAGAACTTGTGCCAGCATCCGGTCCATTGATGGTTTTAGCCAACCATCCGAGCACGTTTATGGATCCAATTGTAATTGCTACCCTATTAAATCGGAAAGTATATTTTTTGGCAAAAGGGGAATTGTTCAAATCCAAATTCACAAAATGGTTATTACCAAAATTCAATATGATTCCTGTTTATAGAAAACAGGATGACCCAAGTTTGATGAATAAGAATGAGGAAACGTTCAATAAATGCTATGAACATTTGGAAAAAGGCGGAGCGATTTTGATGTTTCCAGAAGGTATAAGTATTACCGAGCGAAAATTAAAGCCAATAAAAACTGGTGCTGCTCGAATTGTATTAGGAGCTGAAGCAAGAAATGACTTTAAGCTAAATGCAAAAATTATAAATATTGGGTTGAACTATGAGAATCCACACAAATTTAATCGCAATCTATTTGTGAATATTAATCCTGCAATCAACGCATCGGATTACAAGGAAGTTTATTCAACGGATGCTTTTAAAGCTGCTCAGGATCTAACAGATGCAATAACAAAAGAATTAGAAAAATTAGTAATTGATATTGAAGACACAAATACAGATGAATTGGTGAATGGCATTGAAATCGTGTATAAATACAAACTGAGTAAAGATTTAGGGCTAAGTGAAGATGATAAATCCAAGGAGTTTTTGATTACAAAAAATATCGTTGAAACAGTAAACTATTATAAAATTGTGCAACCGAAACGGGTTGAACAAATGAAAATTCGTTTGGCTATTTATTTTGAAAATTTAAAAAAGCTAGGACTTAATGATGGAGATATTCTAAATAATCAAAAGAACGAATCGTTTATTTTCAGTAATCTTAAGGCACTTTTTACAATCATTATTGGATTTCCATTTTATTTATATGGTTTAATCAATAATTTTTTACCATTTGAAATTCCAGGTTTCTTAGCTAGCAAAATCACAAAATCTATAGAATTTAGAGGTGCGATTGGAATGGTTGGTGGGATGTTTACCTTTTTAATTTTTCACTCCATTCAAATTATTCTTGTTTGGAAACTAACACATATTCAGTGGTTAACAATAGCCTATGCAATAAGTCTACCAATTAGTGGATTATTTACCTATTGGTATTATCATACTGTTTTGGAAATTAAAAACAAGTGGGTATTGATGATGGTATTTTATAAAAAAAGCGTATTCATTTCAAACCTTATTACCGAAAGGGAAAACTTAATTTCCGAAATTGACAAGGCAAAAAATGAATACGCTCAAACAATCACAAACAACTCATAGTTGCCTGCACTTTAAAATTATAAATGTGCAGCAACGAATTTATAAAACTCAGATTTTAAATCAGCATAAATCTTCTTAAAGGTTTCAACTTTATCGTTGATTACAGCATGATCTGCAAATAATTTTTTATCGATAGCAATTGGATTTTCTTTTGCATATTTCGTTAACCATTGTTCATGTTCGTTAACATGATGATTTAAAATATCCAATTGTTCTTTTTGAATGATAAATTGATTTTGGTAATGCTCTACCTTTTTACGAACATCTTCCGCATTGTTTTTAGAAATAACTTCTTCTAATCTTTTTTGATAAATTTTTAACTCATCAGAATAAAACTTTGCTTCATTTAACCATAATTGGTGTTCGAAATGTAATTCGTCAATGTGTTTTGTTCTTGTTGCAGTTGTCATAGCTTTTATATTTATTAGGTTTATGACACAAATGTACACGAACCATTATCAGTGCTAAATGACAAGCATCAATGAAAAACCTGATTAATATCAGTTTTTATAATTTTGCAATCAAATCAAGTACTCTGCGTTCAATTTCATCACGCACTTGATTAAATTGTGCTGGCTCCATGTGTTTAGGATCCTCTAATTTCCAATCATCACGATGGTCCGCAATCACAAATGGACATTCATCACCACAACCCATAGTTATTGCATAATCATACTTTATTTTAGGTATTTCATCCAAGGATTTAGAATCATGTTGTGTTAAATCATATCCCAGCTCTTTCATTGCTGCAATTGCCTTTGGATTGATAATACCGGAAGGACAAGAACCACTACTATACACTTCCACTTTTCCTTTTCCATGAATTTTGGCAAAAGCTTCAGCCATTTGGCTTCTGTTCGAATTTTCGACACAAACAAATAGTATTTTTTTCATCTGTTATAAGTACGTTTTAAAAATCAGGTTTTAAATTAAATTTAAAAATTCAGATTATCCGATGTGGTTGAATAATACTTTTTCCTAAACCAAAAAGCCAATTTCACCAAAGCAATTAATGCGGGCACTTCTACTAAAGGACCAATCACTCCAGCAAAAGCTTGTCCTGAATTGATTCCAAAAACACCAATTGCAACAGCAATTGCTAATTCGAAATTATTACCTGTTGCTGTAAATGAAAGGGCTGCATTGGTAGAATAATCGGCTCCTAATTTTTTAGCAGCTAAAAATGTAATAACAAACATTACAGCAAAATAAATCACCAATGGAATTGCAATACGAATAACATCAAGAGGGATTTGAACAATTAATTCACCTTTTAAGCTAAACATTACAATAATTGTAAATAGAAGTGCAACTAGTGTAATCGGAGAAATGAATGGAATAAATTTTTGTTGGTACCATTCTTCACCTTTTAATTTAATTAACGAATAACGACTTATAACTCCGGCAATAAAAGGAATTCCTAAATAGATAAAAACACTTTCCGCAATCTGCGAAATGGTAATGGATATTTCTAAGCGTTGCATTCCAAAAATTTCAGGAACAACCGTTAGATAGAAGTAAGCATACCCTGAAAACAAAAACACTTGCAATAAACTGTTTATACCAACCAAACCTGCAATGTATTCGCGATTACCTCCAGCCAATTCATTCCAAACAATAACCATTGCTATACAAGGAGCTATTCCAATTAAAACTAGTCCTGTTCTATATTCAGGATAATCCTGTAAAAAAAGGTATGACAATACAAACATAAAAAACGGAGCAATAATCCATGTAATAAACAACGACATTGCAAGTAATTTTAAATCTTTAAATACTTGAGGGATTTTTTCGTAACGAACTTTAGCAAGTGGAGGATACATCATTAGTATTAAACCAATTGCTAATGGAATATTGGTAGTTCCACTCGACATTGAATTTATAAATGTTGCTGTTGAAGGTATAAAATAACCGATAGCGACACCAATGAGCATAGCCGAAAATATCCAAACTGTTAAATAACGATCGAGAAAACCTAATCGTTTTCGTTCATGGGTGGGTGCGAAATTATTTGCCGACATAATTATTTCTTTTTAAAACTACAATAAGTAAAATTTTGAATGGTATTAAATGGTGTTGAATGCACTTCATCAACACACTTAATCTTTTCGAATGTATTCGAGAATTGATTTGCTAGTTCAACTTTTGAATATTGTTTAACATTGATGCCACTGCATTTTAATGGACCCGAATCAGAAAAAGTAGCTACCATCATTTTGCCATTCGGCTTAATATAGTTGCTAGTAATTGAAATGTACTTATCTACATCATTTGAATCCGACAAAAAATGAAAAGCTGCTCTATCGTGCCAGTAATCAAAGGTTACCGGAGCATCAATATCTAAAACGTCAGAAACGATGAAATGAACACGATTTGCCTTATCACCCAACCTTGTTTTTAAGCGCTCTAATGCATGACTAGAAATATCCAAAGCATACACATTTTGATATCCTTTATCAATTAAATAATCAATAAAGTAGGAATCGCCAGAGCCTACATCTATAATTGCAGCATCTTTGGGAACTGAATTTGATTCAAAAAAATCGATGCTTGATTTTGGAACAGGCTGATACCAACTTACTTCATTTTGTTGTTTTTGAGAAAATACGTTTTCCCAATGCTCTTTTTTATTCATGTTCAATTTAATTAATTACAACATCCGCTATTGGGTGTGCAACAGTTGGAAGCTGATGTTTGTAATTCTTTTAAGTTTACTTTTAGCTTTTCAGGAGGAATACCACATTTATCTTGTGCTAAACAATTTGTTTGTTTTGCAATTAACACAAATTCATTTCCATTAAAATCCAAGCCATATCTACCAATGGTGGCCATTTGGTATTCAACCTCAATCTCAAAATCCTCTATTCCTATAGCCTTTTCAGATAAATCAATAATGTTTAATAATTTAGTTGGCGCTAAACGGTGATCAAAATCATTCGCTTCCCATAATTGAAAATTTACAAAATGTTCTTCACGAACAGTTCCACCACAATCAATAAAATGTTTGGTTGTCAATCCAACCTCTGTGATGTGAAAATGAGCAGGAACAGATTCTCCATTGCTTTGCTTAAAACTAACTGTATTAACAGTAGCTAATTTATTTTTAAATTCTGAAAGTTTCATGGTATATAGTATTTAGTATTAAGATTAATAATTAACAACATTTTGTTTTCATTGATTCAAAATTCATTTTAAAAAGATCTAAGAAAATTTCTTTGGCAATTTTCCAGTTTTCTTTATCGA
>JBIIOB010000197.1:0-4898 GCA_044337125.1 Bacteroidia bacterium | reverse complement strand
ACAATTTGCTCAGGACAATCTGCACTAATTGGCGCTACGGGAGCATCTACCTATTTGTGGAATAATGGAAATACGAGTCCTAATTTTAATGTATCTCCTACAACCACTACCACATATACTGTAACAGGAACAACAAATGGATGCACTTCCACTGGTACTATAACTGTTACAGTAAAGCCGAAACCAACAGTGACAGTTAACTCAGCTTCTTTTTGTTCAATACAACCAGCAACCTTAACGGCAGCTGGGGCAACAACATATTTATGGAGCAATGGGCAAACAATAAACCCTATTACAGTCAATCCTACTTCAACAACAAGTTACACTGTTACAGGTACAACCAACGGATGTACTAGTTCCGCTGTTGCAACAGTTACAATAAACACAACTCCCTCAGTAACAGTAAACTCTCCGTCCATTTGCAGTGGTTCAAACGCATCACTTACAGCAAACGGAGCTACAAGCTATTCTTGGAGTACAGGGCAAACAACTAATCCAATTTCGGTTGCACCTACTTCTACTACTACATACACCGTAACCGGTACAACAAATGGATGCACGAATACTGCTGTATCAACAGTAACAGTTAATTCAATTTCAGCAATTGCTACTGCATCACCTGCATCAATTTTTACTGGACAAACAAGTAACCTTTCGGTTACTGCAACTGGAGGGACTGGCTATACCTACTCATGGGCACCCAGTGCATCGTTAAATAATGCAACAGTTGCCAACCCAATTGCAAGTCCAACGACTACAACAACTTATACTGTTACTGTTACTGATTCTCGTGGCTGCACTGCTACTTCAACAGTTACTGTAACCGTTTCTTTAGCACAATGTTCAGTAACTCTTAATCGTGATATTGCCAATGGAACCTTATTAAGTTCATTGTGGCCAGCAAATACAATGGTAACAGCACAAAATATTCGAATAACTGGTACTGTATATGCCGATGTAAATGTAACATTTGCAAACTGTAATATTATCATGCAGCCGAATGCTAAAATTCAATTGCAAAATTCAACCATTTTAAAACTAACTGAAAAAACACACGTGTATAGTTGCACTGAATTGTGGGATGGTATTTATGCTTCTACTACAACACAAAAAATTATTGTGGAACAAAATGCATTTATAGAAGATGCACAGAATGCTATTGTTTCAGAAAATGGAGGACAATACGATTTAAGCATGTGTATATTTAATAAAAATAAAATAGGATTGGATGTAAGAGCATACACAAATAACTCGGGAAGTAACTATCCTGGAATTGTTAGAAAAACATTGTTCACAACACGTAATATTCCAAGTAATCAAGTGCCCTCATCTAATTTAACCATGGCAAGCATTTTAAGCAATATTACAAGCTACCCTATTTCAACTATAAAAGTCCCACTCCAATATCATAAAGGAGCATATGGAATAAACATCACTGATGTGGTAGGTTCGTTCGGAATAAATATTGGTTATGCTGGCTTAATGCCTGATGGAACAAGTGCTACAAATTATTTCGAAGGAATAAATGTTGGGGTAAATGCAATCAGGTCAACTTTTAAAGTATATAATAATAATTTTCAAAATATGGTTCACGCAAGTAACACTTGCCAAGGATGCATAAACCCTGTGGGTACAGGAGTAAAAGCAAATGGAACAAACACTGGAACTTATGCTGCTGTAGTTGGGTTTAGCGGAAGTTATAATAATAATACATTTTACAACTGTCACAGAGCAGTTGAAATTTCAGAATACAAATCATCGTACGTTGGATTCAATACGATTGACAATAGTGTTACAGCATCTGGTCTGACACCTGGTTATGGAAATGGCGGTATATATGTTTTAAAGCCAGCTGCAGCCAATTCAATTAATATCCAATACAATAATGTTAATAATTGTGCAACAGGAATATGGACAGGATATTTTTTTTCATCCTATAGTGTAGATACCTATACATTACAAATAAATAACAATACAATTTCTGCTAATGCAAATGGATATTGTACAAATGCAATTTATTTAAATACATATCCAACTGCTACAATAACAACACCTTCTACATCCGAAATAAAAGACAATGCAATAACGCAAGCAACGAATGGAATTTCTATTTCTAATTTCAAAAAAATAATAAACATTAAAACCAATAGTATTTCCAACAGGTATGCTGCAAGTGGAAGCATAAATGGGATAAAATTAACTGGTTGCCAAAATTTGGTGGTAGAAAACAACCATACCAATTATAATGTGGCTACAGCAAGTTTAATAAATGGAAATTTAGCAGCGTATGGTATTTATTTACAAAACAGTACTAACATGATTGTAAAATGCAATACCATTGAAAAAGCGGCACGAAGCATGGTGTTTGAAGGCACATGTACTAGCAGTACCACTGCTGGTTTTGGAATTACCCGCAATACCATGATAAAAGCACAAGATGGTTTTGTATTAAAAGGCTCAGGTATTATTGGACAACAAGGAAACTCCAATACCATTAAAAGCGATAATGTATGGGATTTAACTGCTGGAAATTATTTTACTACGTCTCAAACTTTAGCGGATAATAGTGACGCATCTCTTTCTTTGTTGTACGTAACAAGCTTAACAACAGGATTGGCAACAAGACCAAACGTTAATAATTTTATTTTAGGAAATCCATATTTTTGGTCTACTTCCTTATTAAGTTCAACTGGAACTGCGGCTGTTTGTGGTTTTGTTCCAGCAGCATTTATGGCGGGTGGAAATGAAAATTTGAGTATGAGTAGTTCTAGTTCAAGCAACTATAGTAATGAATTAAAAGCTATTGAGCAGGACAATACACAATTTCCAGTGTATAACGATGAATCGCATTGGCAAAGAGATAAATTTGTGTACGATGAATTGGTTCGTAATTCAAGTTTAACAACAAATTCGGCTCTCGCTAATTTTTACAATTCAACTACAAGCTCTGCCATTGGTAAATTTAATGCTGTTGAGAAAAAAATGGCTAGTGGTAATTACATAGTTGCGAACACCATCAACAACAGTATTAACCCAACTAATTTGCCGGAGCAAAATCAAAAAACGATGAACTCCCTAATTTTGAACCAAGCAATTAATACATCGTATGTACATACTTCATCGGACATAGCTACTGCAACAGCCATTGCAGAACAATGTCCATTGCAAGGTGGTAATGCTGTTTATCAGGCACGTAATTTACTCATGATCATTAATAACGATGTAATTGAATTTGTTGATAATTGTGATGCAGGAGTGCGTACCATGCTAACAAATGAAAATACAACTGCTGCATTTGATGATCAATCATTTAAATTGTATCCCAACCCAAATGATGGGAATATGGTACTTGCTTATTCTTTAGCTGAAAAATCGGAAGGAACTTTTAATTTGTATGATATTACAGGCCGATTAATTAATCATTATACTCTTTTAGTTGGTGAAAATAATTCATTAAAAATTGCAGAAAGTAATTTAACAAATGGAGTCTATTTTTATTCTATTTTAGTTGACAATAAAGTAAAAGCATATAATAAAATAATCATTGTAAAATAATTAAAATAATATTAGATAAACCCTTTATGCATTTATTGCGTAAAGGGTTTTATATTTGTATTTCATGAGGTGCTTTTTTACTTTTTTACTTTTTTACTTTTTTACTTTTAATATCCATGCACAAGTTAACTTAGTGCCAAATCCTTCATTTGAGGATACTATTAATTGCCCAAATGGTATTGGACAAATAAATAAATGTATGTTGTGGTACAATCCTAGTACAGGAAGTCCTGATTATTTTAATTCATGTGCGGATCCAATAACAACTGGCACAAGTGTTCCTGTGAATAGTTTTGGTTTTCAGCACGCCAGAACAGGTAATGCATATACAGGTCTTCATATGTTGAATCCACCATCCATAAATTTAAGAGAATACATACAGGTTCAACTAAACGACTCTTTAAAAAAAGATAGCATCTATTGTGTTTCGTTTTATACTTGTTTAGATAATTTTTCTAATACTGCAATTACTGAAATCGGCTTGTATCTATCTAACAATCCAATAATTAACTCTTCTTTTCTTGTTTTTCCAGTTATTCCACAAATAACATCTCCTGCAAATGTTTATTTAAAAGATACAATAAACTGGGTGAAAACTTCAGGATATTTTACAGCCTTAGGTGGTGAAAAATACATTACAATTGGTAATTTTAAGGATGATTTTACTGTAGATACAATTAGTTGGAATCTAAATGATACTAATTGTTTTCCTTTTTGTTTTCCTAAAAGTCATTACTATATTGATGATGTAAGTGTGATAAAATGCGACACAACAAACCCATTTGATGAAACAAGCATTGCAAATGTATTTACACCTAATAATGATGGAATAAATGAGCAATGGGTTTTGAATAATTTACCAGAAAAAACACAAGTACAAATTTATAATCGTTGGGGTGTTTTGGTGGCAGGAATTGCTCCACCATTTACCATACAAGGAACTTACAAATGGGATGGAAGAACAACAAGTGGAATATCTTGTGTTGAAGGAACTTATTTTTATTTAATTTATACTCCTGACAAAACTTACAAAGGCTTTGTGCAGTTAGTGAGGTAGTTGTTTCTCAGAATATGGTACTTACTTATTCTTTAGCTGAAAAATCCGCAGGAACATTTAATTTGTATGATATTACAGGGCGACTAATTAATAAATATACTTTAACTGAAGGTGAAAATAATTCATTAAAAATTGCAGAAAGTAATTTAACAAATGGAGTTTATTTTTATTCAATTCTAGTAGACGAAAAAGTAAAAGCATATAATAAAATTATTGTTGCAAAATAATACGATATAGAATTTAACAAAAGCCTTTTGTATATTTGTACAAAAGGCTTTTGCTTTTA
>JBIIOB010000004.1:0-15731 GCA_044337125.1 Bacteroidia bacterium | reverse complement strand
CACCATCGTACAAAATGGTAATGTTGTTGGTGAAGCGTCTGATTAATTTTATTTGGCCATGCGTTAAGGATGTTCCACTACTCGCCACCACATTCTCTATCCCTGCCTGATGCATAGAAATTACATCGGTATACCCTTCTACTAAAAAGCAATTATCTTGATTGATGATTTCTTTCTTCGCAAAATAGATTCCATACAACACATCACTCTTGTGATAAATTTCTGTTTCAGGAGAGTTGATGTATTTCGCAATCTTCTTGGTATCTGTCCGCAATGTTCTACCACCAAACGCAATTACACGTCCGGTAACATTGTGTATCGGAAACATAACACGTCCCCAAAAACGATCCAAAATTTTTGTTTCAGTTGTTGCTTCTGGTGCTGGTTCATCTTCACGATTATTGCTGTATTCAATTGTTAAACCTGCTTTTACAAGGTATTCCAATTTATGACCTGTAGCAATTGCAATATCGCTGAATGCGCTGCGGTGATTGATGCTATAACCTAATTGGAATTTTTGAATGATGTCTTCTCTAAATCCTCTTTCTTTAAAATAGCCCAAGCCAACCGATTTTCCTTCATCGGTATTATAAAGATTTTCGGAAAAATGTTTTTGAGCAAAAGAAGAAACAACAAATAAACTTTCGCGATCGTTGTGTGATTGTATTTGTTCAGGAGATTGTTCTTCCTCTTGAATATCGATATTGTATTTTTTTGCTAAAAAGCGCAATGCATCAGGATAGGTCATTGCTTCTTTTTCCATCAAAAAGTTAACAGCATTTCCACCTTTTCCGCAACCAAAACATTTACATATTCCTTTTGCCGGAGATACATAAAAAGATGGTGTTTTTTCGTCATGAAAAGGACATAGACCAATTAAGTTAGCGCCTCTTTTTTTGAGGGCCACATAATCGCCTACTACTTCTTCAATTCGAGCAGCATCAAATATTTTATCGATGTCTTCTTTGGTAATCATGGATAATAAAAAAGCATTCCTTTTTGGGAATGCTAATTTACGAAAAATAGTAAGGTGATTTTAGAATTAATGTTGGCCATTTAATCGGGCCATAGCACGCATAATGTCTTGATTTTCAGGATTTAACTTCAATGATTTTTTATAATAACCCATTGCCTTTTCTTTTTGTCCCATTTGGCGCGATGCTTCACCCAATCCGTGATACACACTCCAGGATTCTGGATTTTGTGTTTCATTGTGCTTAAACAGTTTGTAGGCTTCCTCTGCGTTTCTTGTTTTTAGTAAATGAAAACCTATTTCATTAAAGTGATTATCGTTATACGGATAAGTAAATGGAGTTAAACCAGCCAATTCAGTTTCAACAGTTTTCACTTTAGAAATAAAGTATTCAAATGGAATTACACCATCTTTTAAATCGTTTTCATATTTCTGAATACAAGTTTGTAAAAAATTACATTCATCGTAGGGTGCACATTTGCATTGCACATAGCTGTTATACATTTTGTCGCCATCGATCAAATACACCGAATCGGTAGGTTGCATAACAATGTTATCGAAGCTACAAAATGCAGCCAATGCTAATTGAGAATAATTTTGAGATGCATTTTTAAATCCACCATATGTTGTTTGCCATACTTGTTGAATCAATTGCATACCACCTTCGGTAGGTTTTATTTTACGAATAACACCCGCTACATTTCCTGCACCTGCATGGTACGAGTGAAGCACCAATAAGCGGAACCACAAATCGGTTTCATTGTAGCTTACATGCGCACTGTCCAACATTGTTTTGGTATATGGAATACAAATTCTGCTCAACAAACGAGATGCACCCAAAGCCGCTTTCTCCACATCGGTTCGTTCATCCACATATTTATTTACTTTCAATCCTTGTTTAATAGCAACAGCACGCATCAACTGAAATGGACCATTTGCACCCACACCCGATTTGGTATTCATTTTTCCTGGACTCTCAATCAATAAAATTGCTTGCGCATACCATGGATCAACACCATTTTGTTTGAATACATCAATCGATTTGCTGATGGTTGGTATTACTTTTTTAAATTCATAAAAATCTTTTTTACCTGCAGTAATTAAAATCGAAACGGTATCAGGAATACCATACATAATACGAACACTGTCTTTGTAGCAGCTTTTTTGAGCATCGGTTAATTTGTTCCAATTCTTCACAGACACTTTATCTACAATTTTTCGAACACCAGCTACATTCACCAATGCCGAATCAGGAGGCAAAGCCATTATTTTTTGCCAAAAAATAGGCTGAGGTAAATGTTGCCATCCTTCGGAATACAAAAAAGCATCATTAATGAATTGTATTCTATTGGTTTCGTTATAGCCAACTGCGTATTTTTCAACAACAGCCACCTTGCTCATGTTTTCCTGAGCAAATGATAGTGTAACTATCATAAACAAAAATGCGGTAAGTGTTGTTTTAGTCATAATGTCTTGTTTTAATGAAAATCCTTCCTAATTCTTGATTTCATAAAAATAGTTTTCTAAAGTTATGCTTTGAAACCCATGAAAGCAAACTTTTTAACAAACGTTTTCAACAATTAAGATATTGTAACGGTTTGAAATGAGATAGGTTTCAATTGATTTTTACTTATAATATATTTCATTACTTTTGTTCCGCAAATTATTAAAACAACTATTCGAATGGCAACAGACAGATTTGAAGCTCATGATTATTATTTAATGGATGAGTTACTTACAGACGAACATAAATTAATCCGTGAAACAGCACGTGCATGGGTAAAGAAAGAAGTTACTCCAATCGTGGAAGAAGCTTGTCAAACAACTACTTTTCCAAAACAATGGATTAAAGGATTAGCAGAAATTGGTGCTTTTGGTCCGTATATTCCAGCTGAATACGGTGGTCCAGGATTAGACCAAATTTCATATGGTATTATTATGCAAGAGTTGGAGCGTGGTGATAGTGGATTACGTTCTACTGCATCGGTACAAAGCTCATTGGTAATGTATCCTATTTATTCATTTGGTACCGAAGAACAAAAACGCAAATATTTACCTAAACTAGCTGCAGGTGAAATGATGGGTTGTTTTGGATTAACAGAGCCAGATCATGGTTCTAATCCATCTGGAATGATTACCAACATTAAAGATAAAGGCGATCATTATTTATTGAATGGTGCTAAAATGTGGATTTCGAATGCTCCATTTGCTGACATAGCAGTTGTTTGGGCAAAAGATGAAGCAGGTGATATCCGTGGAATGGTGGTTGAAAGAGGAATGGAAGGATTCACAACTCCTGAAACACATGGTAAATGGAGCTTACGTGCGAGTGCAACAGGCGAATTGGTTTTTGCAAACGTAAAAGTTCCAAAAGAAAATATTTTCCCAACTATTAAAGGATTAAAAGGACCATTGAGTTGCTTAAACTCTGCTCGTTATGGTATTGCTTGGGGTGCAATTGGTGCTGCAATGGATTGTTATGATTCAGCATTACGTTATTCAAAAGAGCGTATCCAATTTGGTAAACCAATTGGAGGTTTCCAATTAATACAAAAGAAATTGGCTGAAATGATTACTGAAATCACAAAAGCACAATTATTAACTTGGAGATTGGGTGTTCTTAAAAATGAAAACAGAGCTACACCTGCTCAAATTTCGATGGCAAAACGTAACAATGTGAACATGGCCTTGCAAATTGCACGCGAAGCGCGTCAAATACATGGCGGAATGGGTATTACTGGTGAATATCCAATTATGCGTCACATGATGAACTTGGAATCGGTTGTTACTTACGAAGGAACACATGATATCCATTTGTTAATCACAGGTATGGATGTTACAGGAATCAATGCATTCCAATAATATTTAAAAAACAAAATGAAAAAGCGTGCTAGAAATAGCACGCTTTTTTTTTGGAAACAAGCTGCTTCAAAAAAAATGATTTCAAATTAAATTCGGTCTGATTAACAAGCATAGCAAGCAAATCAACTTTTTAGGAGTGGAAACACAGCTCGCTCAATTCCTAATAGTAAAACACTGTTAATAATTATAATAACTCGAATGGGTGTAATTTTGTAAAAAATTGCACATTAGGGGTATGGAAGTTTTAGGTTATATAGCAGCGGTATTGATAGGAATTTCCTTGGGCTTGGTAGGTGCTGGTGGATCTATTTTAACCATTCCTGTTTTGGTTTACTTATTACACATTGCTCCCGTTAATGCCACCTCCTATTCCTTATTCATTGTTGGTATTTCTGCTGCTATTGGTGGTTTACGTTATCTAAAAAACAATCTCATTTGCTTGCGCACCGTAATGGTATTCGGCATTCCTTCTGTGATAAGCATCTTCCTTACTCGTAAGTATTTACTGCATGCTATTCCCGACCACCTTTTTACCATTGCCGGTATAGCAATTACTAAGGATACAGCATTAATGTTGCTTCTGGCAATACTGATGGTTGTGGCTTCTTTTACTATGATACGCAAACAAAAAAGTGTGCGTGCCGATGTACACAGCACCAATTTAGAATACCGTTATTTCTTAATATTTCAACAAGGAATTATTGTAGGTGCACTGGTTGGTTTAGTAGGTGCTGGTGGAGGCTTTTTAATAATTCCGGCTTTGGTAATGCTTGCTAAATTACCCATGAAAAAAGCAATTGGAACTTCATTGGCCATTGTTGCACTTAACTCCACCATTGGTTTTTTGAGTGATTTTGGAACACATGAATTCAATTGGTCATTCCTTTTCATGTTTACTGGCTTTGCTATTGTAGGAATCATCATTGGCAGCTATCTTTCCAAATATATCAGTGGTGCCAAACTCAAACCTGCATTTGGCTGGTTTATATTGATTATGGGAACTTACATCATCTCAAAAGAGTTATTTTTTCCTGGATATTAGTGTCTATTTATAGTTCCACTTATTATTCTACGCTGGATGCACTCGCAGCTATTTCGACAAGCTCAATATGACCTGCGCGCTGTCAGTCTGAGCCTGTCGAAGACCTTGGGTTGAGCAGCAGTAATTTAAAGAAGAAATTAATTATGTAACAAATATCACTTTACAAAGCGTTTTGATTGTCTTATCTTTGCACTGTAATTAAAAACCCTAGAAATGTATATCGAACAACTTTATACGAATTGTTTAGCTGAAGCAGCTTATTATATCGAATCGAATGGTGAAGCAGCAATCATTGATCCATTGCGCGAAACCAGTCCGTATATTGAACTTGCAAACAAACGCAATGCAAAAATCAAGTATGTGTTTGAAACACATTTTCATGCCGATTTTGTATCGGGCCACATCGATTTAGCGCGCGAAACAGGTGCTACTATTGTTTATGGTCCAACAGCCGAAACGGGCTTTGATAGTTTAACTGCAAAAGATGAACAAGTTTTTTCGATTGGAGCTATTCAACTAAAAGTATTGCATACTCCTGGTCATACCCTAGAATCATCATGCTATTTATTAATGGATGAGAATGGAAAAAACCATGCTGTATTTACAGGTGATACTTTATTTGTAGGTGATGTTGGTCGCCCCGACTTAGCTGTAAAAAGTGATTTAACACGCGAAGATTTAGCGGGATTATTATACGAATCATTAAATACAAAAATAAAACCTTTGGCCGATGAGGTGATTGTATATCCTGCACATGGCGCTGGTTCTGCTTGCGGAAAAAATATTGGTAAAGAAACATTTTCAACCATTGGTGTTCAGAAAAAAATGAACTATGCATTGCAACCAATGAGTAAACAAGAATTTATTGCGGCTGTAATTGATGGTTTATCCGAACCACCAAAATATTTCTTTGTGGATGCCATGCTTAATAAAAAAGGCTACGAAAACATTGAAGAGGTAATCAGCAAAAACACCTTGCCATTGAGTGTAGAAGAATTCGAAAAAGAAATTAAAAACGGAGCAACCATTTTAGATGCACGTGATCCTGATGCCTTCGAAAAAGGATATGTGGCAGGTGCAATAAACATTGGCTTAAACGGACAGTATGCTCCTTGGGTGGGCGCATTATTGGATGCACACACACCTTTGTTATTTATTGCCGATGAAGGCAAAGAAGCAGAAGCGGTATTACGATTGGCGCGTGTAGGTTACGAAAATGTAAACGGTTATTTGCAAGGCGGAATTGATGCTTGGAAAAATGCAGGTAAAAAAACTGAAACGATTGAAAGCATTACTGCTACTGAGTTTGTAAACAAAATAAACGATGAATCGAACATTGTGGATGTGCGTAAAAAAGGAGAAGTAGAAGGTGGAATGATTGAAAATGCACAACACATTTGTTTGTCGAAATTCCAAGACGAAGTAAATGCATTGGATAAAAACAAACATTATTACTTACATTGTGCTGGTGGCTACCGTTCGATGATGGCAGCATCCATCATGAAACAAAAAGGATTCAACAACATTACCAACGTAAGAGGTGGAATGGGAAAAATTAAAGAAACTGGCATTAAATTAGTAGTACCACAACTCGCATAACAAACACTTAAACAAATAAAAAAATGAAAAAATTAATTTTAGTAGTCGTAGCATTAATTACAGTTGCTGTAAAAACAAATGCTCAAACACAATCAACCGTAATTACAAACTTATCTTCGGAGCGCTTCAAAGCAATCACCGAAGGCGATAAAGCAGGCGTTATTGTTGACTTACGCACACCCGATGAAATTGCAAAAGGATACATTAAAGGTGCAGTGTTTGTGGATTATTTATCAAAGGAATGGGAAAAAGAAGTAGCGAAGTTGGATAAAAACAAAACCTACTATGTATATTGTGCTGCTGGTGGACGTTCGGCAGATGCTGCTGAATACATGGAAAAACATGGCTTCAAAAAAGTATACAATTTAGAAAAAGGATTTTCGGAATGGAGTAAAAAAGGATTTCCGATTGAGAAAAAATAAACATGAATAAGTTTTTAAAAAACAAATATCCGCTAATTGTTTCTGGGATACTACTCGGTGCAGTTAGCGGATTTTTTTATTGGAAGTTTTGGGGCTGCACCAATGGCTGTGCTATAAAATCGGTTTGGTGGCGCATGAGTTTATGGGGCGCTGTAATGGGCGGTTTACTCATGAGCATGCTGTATGATTTTTTGAATAGGAAGAAAGTGGAGTGAAGTAGTTGATCCCGTTTTTATTTAATGATTATAAATCTATCCGATTTAACTTGTTTCTCATTTACAACTAATTGATAGAAATAAATACCCCCATCTAAATCATTTGCATTAATCTCAATACGCTTGTTTTTCTTAATAATTGCCTGTTTACGAATTAATTTTCCTGTTACATCATAAATACTTAATACGCTTGGTTCATTCTCAAATGAACTACATTCTATTGTAAAACTTCCATTGTTGGGATTCGGATACAATTTAACAGCGTATTGATTTGCAATTTCATTAACCGATGATAAAGTATCATTGCAATTGATAATACTTACATCATCGATGTAATAATATGCTGCAGATGTTGCAAAGAATGATGTATCGGCAATTTGGACTACAGTGTTTGTGTCATTCTTGAAGTTGCCAATTGTTAAATAATTTTCACCACCATTAGCTTGATAATTACCTTGTATCATAATCCAGTTTAATGTATCATTTATAACAGGATTACCCAGCAATGAAATGTGAGCATTAATATTGTATGGATTTGGCGAATTTACAGTAATGGAATTACTGGACAAATATGCTCCAACATTATTCGTTGCATATTTATGAAAATTTGCCAAATTAACATAGAATCGAACCCTATAACAATTATTAAATTTTAATGAATCACTTAATGCTATTTGTATATATTCGCGAAAATTTGTTCCAAATGGTTGTATTGCGTAAAATCCTGCATAAGCATTACCTGATTTTGCTGGCTGATAATAATATGTACCCTGAGATGGAATGCCAATAAAACTAGGGTTTGAGCAAGAGTTATAATAATCAGAGGTTGCACCTGTTGGATCATACCAAGGAGTTGCTAAATTAATTTGACTATAATTATTCGGGCAGGACGAAAAAATTTCAAAATCACCATTTGGCACTAAATTTTGCGCTTCAGAGCAAAAAATAAAAAGTGAAAAAATAAAAAATAAAAAATTTTTTTTCATGAGAAAATAAAAGCCTTTGTACAAATATAGGAAACGCATTGCCAAGTTTAACAATGTTTAAAGGGGATGTAAGGTTTATGGTATTTTAGTTCTTCCGCTCCGTAGTGTATTTCACCAAGCCAATCAATGAGTTTTTAGAAGGACTATCAGGGAAACTAGAAATCAATTCAATTGCTTTGTTTTTGTATTCATTCATTTTCGTTTCGGCATACTGAATACCGCCACTTTTAATTACAAAATCAATTACTTCAGCAACTTTTTTAGGATTGTTATTGTTGTTTTTTACAATGTTAATGATTCTACGTTTTTCTAAAAACGAAGCATTGTTCAAGGCATATATCAATGGCAAGGTCATTTTCTTTTCTTTGATATCAATGCCTGTTGGTTTACCAATATTGCTTCCATCGCCATAATCAAACAAATCATCTTTTATCTGAAATGCAATACCAACGGCTTCTCCAAAGCTTTGCATTTTTTCAATAACAGTTTGGTCGGTAGTAACCGATGCAGCACCACAAGCACAACAGGATGCAATTAAACTCGCTGTTTTTTTACGGATGATTTCGTAATATACTTTTTCATCAATGTCGAGCTTACGTGCTTTTTCAATTTGCAACAACTCCCCTTCACTCATCTCACGCACCGCATTGGACACCAATCCCAATAAATGAAAATCTTTGTTATCAACCGAAAGTAATAATCCACGCGACAATAGAAAATCACCCACCAATACCGCAATTTTATTTTTCCATAATGCATTTACCGAAAAGAATCCTCTGCGTTCGTTGCTATCATCCACTACATCATCGTGTACCAATGTTGCAGTGTGCAACAATTCAATCAAGGATGCTGCACGGTAAGTAGAATCATTCATTTCGCCACACACTTTGGCCGAAAGGAATACAAACATGGGACGTAATTGCTTGCCTTTACGCTTTACAATGTACTGTGTAATTTTATCTAAAAGTGGCACAGAGCTTTTCATCGATGATTTGAATTTTACTTCAAACTCATCCATCTCTTTTGCTACTGGTGCTTTTATTTCGTTTACATTCATTTTTTAGTCCTTAGTTATTAGTGAATAGCGAATAGTGATTCCCATTTGTTTTACCAACGTATTCTCTTTCCTATTCCCTATTTACTATTCCCTATTGTCTATTTACTGTTCGCTATTCCCTATTCCCTAATTTGCCACTTTCATTTTTCGTGTCACAAATCCTTCTTTGTTTTTATTTGCCAATTGTCCGCAAGCCGCATCAATGTCTTTCCCTCTGCTTCTGCGCACATTCACAATAATGTTTTTGTTTTCTAAAAATTTTGCAAATGCATCCAAACGCTCATTGGTGGTTTGCTGAAACTCCCCATCATCAATTGGATTGTATTCAATGATGTTCACTTTGCAGGGGATGTGTTTGCAAAAAGCTGCCAATTCCTTAGCATCCTCTAAGCTATCATTAAAATCTTTGAACGCTATGTATTCGTATGTTACACGCGTTTCGGTTTTTTCGTAAAAATATTTTAATGCCTCTGCCAATGCTTCCAAGCTATTGCTTTCATTGATTGGCATAATGTAATTTCGTTTTTTATCATTGGCAGCGTGTAGCGACAAGGCTAAATTAAATTTAGCACCATCATCGGCCAATTTCATAATCATTTTGGAAACACCGGCTGTACTCACCGTAATTCGTTGTGGCGACATGTTCAATCCTTCGGGTGAAGTGATTTTTTGAATCGAGTCCATCACATTTTTGTAATTGAGCAATGGCTCGCCCATTCCCATGTACACAATGTTCGATAATGGTGTTTTGTATTTTTCTTCTGCCTGATTTTTAATCAATACTACTTGATCATAAATTTCATCGGCATTCAAATTGCGTAATCGTTCCAATTTACCTGTTGCACAAAACTTACAGGTTAAGCTACATCCTACTTGCGATGAAATACAAGCGGTCATACGATTCGGTGTAGGAATCAATACGCCTTCCACAATATTGCTATCGTATAATTTAAATGCATTTTTGATGGTACGGTCGCTACTGATTTGCATATCATCAACCTTCACGGCATTGATTACAAAATTTTTATCCAGTAACTCACGGGTTGCTTTCGAAAGATTAGTCATTAAATCGAAAGAGGTAGCGGACTTTCTCCAAAGCCATTCATACACTTGCTTGGCACGAAAAGCTTGATCTCCGTTTTCAACGAAAACCTTTTTAAGCTCATCTAGGGTTAAGGAGCGTATGTCTTTTTTTGTTTCCAAAGCAGGGTTTAATTCTACAAATTTACAAATAGATATTGATATATGACTCTATTAATATTTCGTAAATTAGTGCCAATTAAACACACTATGCGCAAGTTTTCGGCCGATTATGTTTTTCCTATTTCCGGTGCTCCTATTCCCAATGGTGTTGTTACCATTGATGATGATGGAACAATTGTGGATGTTTCGAGTGCCTCAGCTGCAGACCATGCTAGTTCCGACATTCAACAGTTGAAAGGCATCCTTTGCCCTGGTTTTGTAAATACACATTGTCATTTAGAGCTTTCGCATTTACGTGCTCAGGTTTCTGAAAACAAAGGAATGACTGGTTTTATCACGGAGTTAATTGGAAAACGAGGAAATTTTTCGGAAGAAGAAATTCAGCAAAAAATTGCAACAGCAGAGCAGGAAATGATTTGCAATGGCATTGTTGCTGTTGGCGATATTTCGAACAACAACAGCACGTTTAAGCAAAAAGCAAAAGGAAATTTAGCCTATCATACCTTCATTGAAATTTTCAGCATGGATCCTTCAAAGGCCGAACAAGTGTATTTGGCAGGAAAAAAGCTGGAAGAAGAATTAATCCAAAACAATCAACCTTCAACTATCAGCAATCATGCTTCGGTATCGCCACATGCACCTTATACAATGTCGGTTGAATTATTGAATTTGATAAATGAGGATGCGAAGAAAAACAAGAACATTATCACCATTCACAATCAAGAAAGCGAAGGAGAAAATCAATTGTTTGAAAGCAATAGTGGTGTGATGTATGAAACATTTAAGTCTATGGGAATTAACCCTGCGTTTATGCGTAAAACAGGACAAAATGCACTTGCCTCTACCTTGCCCTATTTGAAAGATGCAAAGAAAATTTTGTTGGTGCACAATACATTTACTACAAAAGAAGATTTGCTTTGGATAAAATCTAATGCCTCAAATCTAATATCTCAAATCTACTTTTGTACTTGTCCGAATGCGAATATCTACATCGAAAATAAGTTACCCAACTATGCATTATTCATCACCGAAAATTGCAAGGTAACCATCGGAACCGACAGTCTGGCTTCGAATTGGAGCTTATCCGTTTTAGATGAATTAAAAACAATTAGCAAACATCATCCTGAAATTGAGTTAAATATGTTGCTTACTTGGGCTACAAAAAATGGTGCTGAATTTTTAGAATTTAATCAATTAGGAACACTCGAAAAAGGGAAAAAACCAGGATTGAATTTATTGAAAAATACAGATGGAATGAAGCTTACGGAGAAAACGAATGTGTTGAAAATCGTTTAGCGAAATCAAATTTACATCAACGCTTCCGCAATAAGCATATCGTGCTGAGTGGTAATTTTAATGTTTTCACGATTACCTTCCACCAAATTTATTTTCTTGCCCATTGCTTCCAACACACTTGCATCATCTGTAAATGCTGGAGTATAATCTTGAAGAAATGCTTTTTTTAATAAAGTAGATTGAAAACATTGTGGTGTTTGTATGATAAAATACTTGCTTCTATCAACAGCTTTGTTGCTGCCACCACTTACTTCACGTATGGATTCATTTTGTGGTATGCAAGGACTTGCATTTCCTTTTTCCCCCGCCAATTGATAAGTAGTTGTAATTGTAGTTAAACTAACCAATGGACGAGCAGCATCGTGAACACCGACAACAGCTCCTTCAGGAACCAATGCTAATCCGCTTTTTACGGAGTGAAAACGCGTTTCGCCTCCATCTGCTAATTGAACAGGATAGGTGAAATTTAACTTTTTGCAAATGCTTTCCCAATCACTTTTGTAAGCAGTAGGCAATACCAATACAATTTTAATTTCTGGGAGTGCATCAATAAAACGTTGCAAGGTGTGCAGCAAAACAGGCTTTCCTTTTAATTCCAAAAACTGTTTAGGAACAGCACTGTTCATGCGTGTTCCGCTACCTCCTGCAACTATGATGACGTATTTTTGCAAACTAAATCTGTTTTATATTTCTTGACAAACTCAAAATGACTGAATAAAAAAAGATGGTTAATGAAGCGGCAAAGCCAACAACCATTAACCATCTGATAATAAGAATTACAAGATTAACATTGCATCTCCATAAGAATAGAAATGGTATTTTTCTTTGATTGCTTCTTTGTATGCTTTCATAATCAAATCGTAACCACCAAATGCGCAAACCATCATCAACAAAGTAGATTCAGGTGTATGGAAATTGGTAATCATACAGTTTGATACAGAGAAATCGTATGGAGGGAAAATAAATTTGTTTGTCCAACCATCGTATGGTTTCAAGAATCCATCCGTAGAAACAGATGATTCAATTGCACGCATACTGGTTGTTCCAACACAACAAACTTTTTTCTTTGCTTCACGCGCTTTGTTTACAATCGCACAATCTTTCTCCGAAATAATTACTTGTTCCGAATCCATTTTGTGTTTTGTTAAATCTTCAACTTCAACCGTACGGAATGTACCTAAACCAACGTGTAATGTTACGTTTGCAAAGTTTACACCTTTTAATTCTAAGCGTTTAAGCAATTCGCGACTAAAGTGTAAACCAGCAGTTGGAGCTGCAACAGCACCTTCGTTTTTAGCATAAACTGTTTGGTAACGGTCTTTATCTTCTTCAGTAGGTTTACGTTTGATGTATTTAGGCAATGGTGTTTCACCCATTTCATCCAATGTTCTACGGAAATCTTCGTATGAACCATCGTATAAGAAACGTAAGGTACGTCCGCGTGATGTAGTGTTATCAATAACTTCAGCTACCAATGTATCATCATCACCAAAGTATAATTTATTACCGATACGGATCTTACGAGCTGGATCAACCAACACATCCCATAAACGGCTTTCAGCATTTAATTCGCGTAATAAGAAAACTTCGATTTTTGCACCTGTTTTTTCTTTGTTACCATACATACGAGCAGGAAACACTTTTGTATCATTCAAAATCATGCAATCGCCATCATTAAAATAGCTCAATACATCTTTAAATTTTTTGTGTTCAATTTTTCCAGTTGCACGGTGTACAACCATTAATTTAGCTTCATCACGGTTTTTAGACGGTGTTTCAGCCAACAACTCTTTTGGTAAGTTGAATTTGAATTGTGATAATTTCATAATTAATAAATTTTTGTAATAAGATTTATGGATGAAGTGTGTTCCATAATACAAGGAGATAGATGCCTCATAAATCTTACGGGATTAATGATTAATTTTTTAATAGGGCACAAATGTACTACCTCAAAAGGCCTTTGTCAATAAAAATCGTATTTATTTTAGCTTTTCAGGGAATTTTCAAACTCCTCAATGCTCATAGCATCGCTCAGTTTATAGTCGCCAATGC
Organism: Bacteroidia bacterium; assembly: GCA_044337125.1. Lineage (GTDB taxonomy): Bacteria > Bacteroidota > Bacteroidia > 2-12-FULL-35-15 > 2-12-FULL-35-15 > 2-12-FULL-35-15. The sequence continues at coordinate 2,024 of JBIIOB010000004.1, read as the reverse complement.
GGGTGCGGCACAATGCTGTTAAATGAGCACCACTGTTGAGTGCCAAGCCAAAATCTCGTGCCAATGAACGGATGTAGGTTCCTTTGCTGCATACCACTCTAAAATCAACTTCGGGCAAAGCAATGCGTGTAATTTCAAAAACGGTTATTTCAATTTCTTTGGATTTTATTTCGGCTGTTTGTCCAGCTCGTGCTATATCATACGCACGTTTTCCATCAATTTTAATGGCCGAATACAAGGGCGGTGTTTGCTGAATTTTTCCTGTAAACTGTTTCGTTTTTTCACGAATCAAATCATCAGTTATATGATCGGTTGGATAGTGTGCATCAATCTCCTTTTCCAAATCATAACAAGGTGTTGTTGCTCCAATATAGAACGTACCTGTGTATTCTTTTTCTTGTGCTTGGTACTTTTCAATGTTTTTAGTTTGTTTGCCAGTACAAACAATCAACAAACCTGTTGCTAAAGGGTCGAGCGTTCCAGCGTGTCCGATTTTGGGTTGTACACGTTTGCCATCCAACACTAATGAAGGATGATGTTTAATCAAGTATTTCATTTTATTGACCGCCTGAAAAGAGGTCCACGTCAATGGTTTATTGATTAATAGTACTTCACCTGCTCTAAAATCTTTCATGGGAATATTATGCGGTCATTTCTAATCCGGTGTACAAGGCATACACCAAAAACAACACACCTAAAACAATTCGGTAGTACCCAAAATGTTTAAATCCGTATTTATTTAAAAAGGCGATAAAGCCTTTAACAGCAACAATTGCAACAAGAAATGCAACAAAAGCACCTACCAATAATATGGTAATATCATCGGAATGAATGTTATCTTTTTCTTTCAATAAATCGTAACCCGATGCAGCAAACATGGTTGGAATAGCCAACAAGAAAGAGAATTCCGCTGCTTGTTTTCTGTCAAATCCAGAAAATACACCACCAAAAATAGTTGCTGCAGCACGTGATACACCGGGTATCATGGATACACATTGAATCAATCCAATTTTTACAGCACCTTTATACGTAATGTCTTCAATTTCTTTGTACTCCGATTTTTTTTGTGCACTCCATTTGTCCAATAAAATCAATACAACCCCGCCTACAATAAGTGAAATACTTACCGTAAATGGATTAAATAAATAGTGTTTGATTGTTTTGTAGGCTAAAATTCCAATGATTCCTGTTGGCAAAAACGCTACGAATAACTTCATGTAAATATCCAAGCCCACAAAAAAACGTTTGATGTAAATAAGCAATACCGCCATAATTGCTCCAAGCTGAATTACAATTTCGAATGTTTTTGCAAATTCTTTATCCTGAATAGCCATTAATGAATCGGCCAAAATCATGTGACCTGTAGAAGAAACTGGTAAAAATTCAGTTAAGCCTTCGATGATGGCAATAATGATTGCTTGAATGTATGACATAGGGAATTTGGTAATGTGCTAATTTGAAAATGAAATAATTTCAAGAAAAACCATCAAAGAATTTTCAAATTGAGTCATTCTCAAATTTTCAAATTGAATTAGTCTTTTGATTTTTTCATAATCCCTAACAACACGATTACAAAACCGGCAAGGATAACGATAGGAGAAAGTGTAACACGTCTGAAACTAAAAATTTCATCCTCATGAAACTCGTTTGGATTTTCGGCACCACCACCAACCATTAGCATATAGCCAATGATTACTACCAATACACCTACAATTAAAATTTTGTAGTTTTCTTTACCAAATGCAAATCCGGGTTTTTTAGAATTGTTACTCATTGTTGAATTTTTATTTTTAGTGTTACAAATGTAACCAATTTTAAGAATTATGGATGTTAAAAAAAGTGAAGTGCACTAAAAATACAAATCATCCGATTTCAATCGTAGATACTTACGAACCGCCAATGAAGTGCTTATCCATGATATAACAATCCCTAAAACGATTACTAAACCAAACAAGGTTAAAAGCATATTTTGGTCTTGCAATTCCTTTAATTCGGGTAACTGACGTTGGGTTAAATACAAAACC
>JBIIOB010000196.1:0-4924 GCA_044337125.1 Bacteroidia bacterium | reverse complement strand
ACCTCCTCTTTACTCAACACATTGGGCAAAACTTTAGCCCTCTTGGGTCTGTGTATCAAATCAGCATTTATACTTGTATGTTGCATTGTTTTATAAAACAACTTTATGGCATTCACTACCTGGTTTTGAAACGAAGCCGATAATTCCTTCTTTAAAATATAATTGTTATTAAACTCAATCACATCCTCGTTTGTAATTTCAGTAATTTGCTTTTTATCGAAATAAAGTAAAAATAGTTTGAGCGATTCCGAATATGTTTTCACCGTATTCTCACTGTACCTTCGCGATCGTAACCAATCCATAAATCGATCTATCTGCTGTATCACTTCCTGCGAAAGCTCTTTTTTGTTGCGCGCAACTTCTTTTTCCTTTTCAACTTGCAACTTCAATACACTCGCATCAATAATTGAAATGGGATCAAAAACAGCTTTAATCTCTCTCAATACCTCTATTGAATAAGGCGCATACCATGCTTTCAGACTCTTACTCCAACTGATTTGGGTTATTTTCCGGACCGCATTTCCCAATTCCATATCATATGGAAAACGAATAACCACAACCTGCACCTTATGATGCAGTAGTTTTTCTAACTGTATTGTTTTCATAAAACGGGATTAGGAATACACCTCTTCTTTTTTCTTTACCAGAAAGTAATAATCATTGTCCAATGGCAAATAACCATACTCATAACAAAAAAAATAGCGTGTACCTTTTTTGGTGGTATACACATTGGTATAAAAACTAAAATCAAAACCCTTTTGAACCAATTTGGTTTTACTCGTCTTGGCCGTTTCGGCAGGAAGCAAGGATTCTAAAATTTTGTAGTTTTTTCGCAGTGTGGTATTCACTACTCGGTAATAATCACTGGTCGCCATTTTTAGTTTGTTGTTATAACTATTACGGCATAAATCACAACAGAATTTTTTATCAATCCTGCCTTTGAAGGAGTCCCCACACTCCAAGCATTCCTTGTTCATAGATCAATTTAAATTTTTAATTAAACCTTTTTCTATTACTAAAACATATTTCTGGAGTAGGGGTTTTAGTGAAGCAAATGTAAACTATTTATCCGTTTTACCCGTGTATACACGGATAAATTCGAATATAAACGTTTAAATACCGACTTTTTTTTTCAGACCAGCCCACTTTTGCACCGTCAACAACAAACAAAAACTGTTGGCCAATTATAAACCAGTATTAATCAATTAAAAACAAAAAAATCATGAACGCATTAAAAAACAAAGTACAGTTAATCGGTAACTTAGGAATGAACCCAGAAATCAAAGAATTAGAAGGTGGTAAAAAATTAGCAAAGTTCTCCATCGCTACCAACGAAACGTATAAAAATGCAAAGGGCGAACGTGTTACCGAAACTCAATGGCACAACCTTACCGCTTGGGGAAAAACTGCCGAAATTGTAGAAAAACATTTAACGAAAGGTTCTGAAGTTGCCATTGAAGGTAAACTGGTAAATAATAATTATACCGATAAAGAAGGAATCAAACGTTACACCACCGTAATCGAAATCAACGAATTATTGATGTTGGGCGATAAAAAATAATGCCAGGGTTCATTAGTTGTTGGGTGTGCAATGCATTCGCATTGCCACCCGATTGCTTTTGAAGATTTAATTTAAAAATATTCAAGCGCTTAACCTTTCGAAATATGCAACAAAGAAACTGGAATGAATTTGTTTTTTTTATAAAATAATACTTACCTTTGGCGTAAGTAACGTAAAACGGCAGTATGTTATTATCATTTGGGAGTAAGGATACAAAATCAATTTGGGAAGGTGAAAGGGTTAAACATTTTTCAATTGAAATCCAAGAAATTGCACGTAGAAAGCTTAGAATGCTGAATAACGCTCAAGACCTTAACGATTTAATGATACCGCCATCCAACCGACTTGAAAAACTGAAAGGTGATTTAAAAGAGTATTATTCAATTAGAATAAATAATCAATGGCTAATCATTTTTAAATGGAACAATGGAAATGCTGAAAACGTTGAAATTATCGATTATCACTAACTAGCACAACAATGAAAAAATTAAAAAACATTCATCCAGGTGAAATTCTTCAAGAAGAATTTTTAGTACCTTTAGAAATAAGTGCCTACAAGCTATCCAAAGACATCGGAATTCCGCAAACACGTATTTCGGCTATTTTAAAAGGAAATAGACGCATAACTGCTGACACAGCACTTCGTTTGTCTAAATATTTTGGAAACTCAGCAAAGTTTTGGCTAGGACTTCAGGACGATTTTGATATTGAGGAAGAACGAAATCAAAAGAAAACAGAACTAAACGCAATCAAATTATACACACATAAAGCAGCATAGTAGCGTAGGATTCGGTATGCTCTAATTAAGCTACCACTACCAAATTCCAAACGTTTCTTTTATCATGGCTTTTCCCCATGGATTTTTGCCAAAATCTTTTTCCAATTTGGCTTTCAATTCCGCACTTGAATAAATTTTATTTTTTCCACGCTTTGGAATCACCGCCTCCATGGATGGCTTTACCACCTCTACCGTTTTTGCAAAATAAATCACACCACCATCCTCTGTTGCTAATCCTAATATGGCTCCTGGCAATCCATAAAAACTTTCTGGTCCCACACTTGGCACAATATCATCGCAATACCAAGCATACAATCGTGTACTATCATTCGCTTGCCATATAGCTTTTCTGCAATTATATCCACAAATTACGCGCTTGCTATCTGTTATTTTCCACTCTCGTTTATACAAACTATCCTCCACATACAATTGCTCTCCCCAGATACTTTTTAAAGTCAATCGTTTGTTATGATTGTATTGCTGATACACCACATTTTTACTCGTAGCCCAACTCATACGTTCCTTCAAATCACTTTCTTGCGGCATAAATACCGAAATACTATCCGTAAAATACAATTCAAAAACATCCATCTTGTTTTTATCTTCTTCTTTCAACCATTCCTTCACATTATCATCCTTGAACTTTTTATACAAATTGGTTTTACGCTCGTAAACTATTTTACCAGCTGTAATTTGTGCTATCGTTACATTTACAAAACATAACAGCAATGCAATTGATACTATCTTTTTACCAACCATAATCATCTGTTTCTTTTGTTCTAGTACTATTAAACTTAAACGTTGCTCTTAATAAAAAATATCGTCCAATTATATTTGTTTTGGTATCTGTAATCGAATTGTCCTGAACCGATCGATTGGTACTAATGTTTTGATTCAATAAATCATTTGCCTCCACTGCCACAATAAAGTTTTCATTCTTAAAAAATGCTTTGCTCAAGTATGCATTCCAAATAAAAAAGTTGATGTTATATCCTTGAGAACGCTGACTATTGATACGGTACGTTGCATCCGTTTCAACCATAAATTTTAATGGCAATTGCCATCTAAAGCTTGCATTAAATTGCTGTTCACCAAAAGGGTTATTGCTTATTGGATTCAAACTCGATTGGGTTTGATTCCAAGTATAATTTCCGCCAATCGAAAAACTAATGGAATCGGTTTCTACCGAAAAAGATAATCCTGCTTGCACATTCGAAGATTGTGTATTATTTATTTTTCCATTTACAAAATTGCTATTCTTACTATAATATCCATTTAAATTAGGATCCAATCGTATCAATCCTCCAAACAATGGCAATCCTCCTCCAATGTAAAAATTACCATTGTAATTCCCATCCACATTCACCGTTTGTGAAATAGTTCTACCAATACTATCAAATGCTGTTGAGTTTGCAAATGCATTGTTCACCACATCAAAATTTACATTCGCCCAAACATATCTTCCAGTTATTGGCTTATATACATTATAACTCATCTCAAAATGATTGTCATAACTTGGTTTTAAATTGGTATTACCTACTACTATTCTATTTGGATTGGTATTATCCCTAACCGGTTGTAATTGATTGATACTTGGTTGACTTGCACTGGTGAAATAAGTAAAATTATATCTACTATTTTCACTAAAGCGATAGATATACGTCATAAATGGCAACACCGCATTGCCAGTATAATTCACTTTGGTATCTGCAATTAAGTTATGACTGTTCAATTGGGTTTGTTGTCCACGTGAACCAATTGCAAAACGAATTTTCTTTGTTTCATAAATAAACTTCAATCCAGCACGATTATACAATTGAGTGTTTTCAAAATTATTGCTAAACACCGAATCGTTTACCGAATACTCCCCATTGAAAAAATTAAATGCCTTTTTATCTTGTACACTTCGGTTATGATTAAACACATATTCAAACTCCAATTTTATTTTTTTAGTAAGCGGTTCGGTATACACCAATTTAGCATTGTGTACTTGTTTGTTGTTATAGTTTTCTTTCTTTTGATTGATGGTATCATTGGGCAATACCACACCTGCGTAATAGGTATTGTATGATTTCAAAATTGCTTCAGCATCATCTTCGCGTTGGTTCAATGAATAATTCACTACCAACAAACGATCTTTTTTCTTAAACCGTTTGGTCAGCTTTGCAGTTCCACTCAATTCATACCCTGTCGCTTTATTGCTGTTTTCCACTTCGTTCTCACGAGTGAGTGTATCGGTTGAAGTTTTAAATAAATTATCGGAATAGGATGTTGTATTGTTTGCATTCAAAACAAACTTAGGACGAACCTCTAATTCGGTTAACGAATCCAATGTTTGAACAATTCCAAAATTAACGGTATGTGATTCCGCTTTTTGTGTACTTAAGGATGTATTCTCTGTAACATAACTGGTATCCGTTAAAAAGAACTGAGAACGAGTTGAAGAGGCCGCCTTCAACAAATTGTTGTTATATGTATAATTAAAATTCAATTTTGTTTTTTTACCAATTCTATCGGCATAATACAAACCCGATTTTAAGGCTTGAGGAACACCTTCTTGTCCGTTATTGGTATACCAATACGAA
>JBIIOB010000195.1:0-4935 GCA_044337125.1 Bacteroidia bacterium | reverse complement strand
TTCTAAAAATGCATTTTTTGATGGTTTCGCTTTTTTCTGAGCAAATGCTGCTGAAGAAACCAATAAAGCAAAGCCTAAAAAAGCTGCTTTAATTTTAAAATTTGTAGTCATTTCCATAGTTTTTAATTTACGACTCCAATAAACAACAATTATGCCTGTATATTTAAACATAAATGATATTAGATTTTGTAAAACTATAATTTATCTTTGTTACTTGAAATTTTTAAGCCAACTATTTTAATGAATATTTTCAGCGCTCTATTATATTATTTAATTATCATTCCGATATCCTTACTTCCATTTCCTATTTTATATGGGATTTCCAATTTTTTATTTTTCATTTTCTATTACGTTGCCGGCTACCGAAAAAAAGTAGTTTTAGGCAATATCCAACGCTCGTTCCCAGATAAAACGGCAAAAGAACAGGAAGAGATTTGCAGGAAATTTTATAAACATTTTTGCGATCTAATTTTAGAAAGTTTAAAAGCATTTACTATTTCCGAAAAAGCAGTATTAAAGCGAGTTACCTGCAAAAATCCTGAGGCAATTGATAAATATTTTGACCAAGGAAGAAGTGTAATCATTGCAGGTGGTCATTTTAATAACTGGGAGATATTCGCTGTTGCAGTAGACAAGCTTATTAAACACCATGTAGTTGGAATTTACAAACCCTTAAGCAATGTCTATTTTGATGAAAAAATGCGAAAAACAAGAGGCAAATATGGTTTGGAAATGATTTCAACAAAAAAAATCAAACGCTATTTGGATGACAATACAAATGTTCTCACTGCAACTATTTTTGCTATTGACCAATCGCCATCAAACCCTAATAGTGCTTATTGGACAACGTTTTTAAATCAGGATACAGCAGTATTATTTGGAACTGAAAAATATGCAAAGGACTATAACCATGTGGTGGTTTATGGTCGGATAAATAAAGAAAAGCGCGGACATTACAGCTTTGAGTTTTTTGATATTACCGAAAATCCAAGGGAAACTGCTTACGGAGAAATAACCGAAAAGACAACTCGCATGCTGGAAACAGATATTTATGAGCATCCGGAATATTGGTTATGGAGTCACAAAAGATGGAAACACAAAAAAAACAACAACTAATATCCATTAAAAACAGGAGGTTTAATGAAGCTACTAAGTGCATTCGTTTATTTTTTTTTGATGATTCCTATATCCTATTTGCCCTATTTTTTATTACGATGGTTATCATCTATTTTTTTTATTTTCCTATTCTTTATTTTTTCATATCGAAAAAAAATAGTTGTTGCGAATATTTCAGCATCCTTTCCAAGTAAAAGCAAGCAAGAAATAAATGAAATTTCTAAACAATTTTACAAACACTTTTGTGATGTCTTATTAGAAAGTTTCAAAACATTTACAATTTCCAAAAAACAATTACATAAACACTTGATTTGCAAAAACCCTGAAATTTTAAACAAGTATTATGAAGAAGGTAAAAATGTAATTATTACTATAGGCCATTATAATAGTTGGGAATTCTTATTAACAGGTTTTAACACATTTATAAAGCACAATGCGGCTGTATTGTATCAGCCATTATCAAACTCATACTTTGATGAAAAAATTTATAGAACAAGAAGTGCATTTGGAACAAAAATGATACCTGTTTCAAAAGCAGGAGAATATTTTAAAACACAACAACCATCATTAACAGCTACGGTTTTTGCAATCGACCAATCGCCATCTAATCCAAATAGAGCATACTGGACAAGATTTTTAAATCAAGATACAGGTGTATTATTTGGAGCCGAAAAGTATGCAAAAGAATATAATTATCCAGTTGTATATGTAAGGATTAACAAAATTAAAAGAAGCTATTATTCATTTGAATTTGTTGATATGTTCCCTGATCCATCAGGAACCCAATATGGCGAAATAACACAAGGTATAACCAAGCAATTGGAAACGGACATTATCAAAAAGCCTGAATTTTGGCTTTGGAGCCACAGAAGGTGGAAACACAAAAGGCCAACTGACAATTAAAAAATAGTTACTAAAAAAAACACTTATCTTTAACTAGTATTAAAAATAAAAAAACATGAAAAAATTGTTCATTACTTGTATTATTATTTCTTCTGGATTAATCGCATGCAAAGGATCGAAAGAAACTGCATCTACAACTCCTGTGGCACCATTGGATTGTACTAGCAAAGTGGTAAGTTATACCAGCGATATAAAAGCAATTATGGAAGCAAATTGTACGCGCTGCCACAACACCAACAACAAAGGAGGCTACAACTTTTTGACATTGGAATCAGTTAAAAAAGCTGCGCAGTCAGGTCACTTGTTAGGTACCATAAAACATCAAAAAGGATTCAAAGGCATGCCGTATTTTGCTGCAAAATTAGATCAAGCATCTATCGATAAAATTGAATGCTGGGTAAACAATGGAATGAAGGAGTAATTCAACCTATAAAACAATAAAAATAAAATGATACAAGCGCCTTTAGCCGAACGTATGCGTCCAACGAGTTTGGATAATTACATTGGGCAAAAACATATTGTTGGTGAAGGCGCTATTTTGCGAAATGCAATTGAGTCAAATCTATTACCTTCTATTATTTTATGGGGTCCACCAGGTGTTGGTAAAACAACACTTGCTAACATCATTGCCCATCAGCTCAAACGACCATTTTATTCATTAAGTGCAATAAATTCTGGCGTAAAAGATATTCGCGATGTAATTGATAAAGCAAAAGACAATGGCTTGTTTGGACAAAACAATCCGATTTTATTTATTGATGAGATTCATCGATTCAGCAAATCACAGCAAGATTCCTTGCTTGGCGCAGTTGAAAAAGGAACTGTAACACTTATTGGTGCAACTACTGAAAATCCATCTTTTGAAGTGATATCAGCTCTTCTATCTCGATGCCAGGTTTATATTTTAAAACATTTAGACAAAGACGATTTGTTGGCAATGTTGGATTTAGCAATCAAAACGGATACTGTTTTAAATAACAAAAAAATCACGATTACCGAAAATGAAGCTTTATTGAGACTATCAGGGGGGGATGGCAGAAAATTATTGAATGTTTTTGAGCTTGTTATTAATGCAATAGGTGGCTCTGAAATAAACATCACGAATGAAAAAGTAACCAATATCGTACAACAAAATATTGCTATTTATGATAAAGCTGGGGAAAATCACTATGATATTATTTCGGCTTTTATTAAATCTATTCGCGGAAGCGATCCCAATGCAGCAGTTTATTGGCTTGCACGTATGATTGAAGGTGGTGAAGATCCACTGTTTATTGCAAGACGATTAGTAATACTGGCATCTGAAGATATTGGAAATGCTAATCCAACTGCATTGGTAATTGCAAACAATTGTTTTCAAGCAGTAAACGTTATCGGATTTCCCGAATCAAGAATTATCTTATCACAAGCTGTGATTTATTTAGCATCCTCTGCAAAAAGCAATGCGGCTTATATGGCAATTAATCAAGCCCAAGAAGCAGTTTCACAAACTGGCGATTTACCTGTACCGCTTCATTTGAGAAATGCACCGACCAAGTTAATGAAGGATATAGGTTATGGGGCCGATTATAAATATGCTCATAGCTACCAAAATAATTTTAGTGAACAAGAATATCTTCCTGAGAATATCCGTGGTATGAAGTTTTATGATCCAGGAAACAATCCGCGAGAAAAGGAATTAAGAGAATTTTTAAAACAAAAGTGGAAGGACAAATACAACTATTAGTCTTCTTGTAAATCGATACTTGGTTCAAATATCAGTAATCGAATAATTCCAACAACCAAACCACCCAAGCCCTGTTCGATTAATTGCCAAGTAATATCCAAAATCATATTTTCTAATTTTGAACCGGTGCTAAAGGAAACACCAACAACTGTTGCTATCATAAAAAAAGCAATCCCACAAGAAGCGCCAGCAATCAAGCCTCTGAGTATTGGTTTTCTTTTTAAATGTTTATCGAAAATTTTAAAGTCAATTGCTTTGGTAACAATAAAACCAATCATTAAATAAACAATTGCAGCAAAGAAAAGAAATAAGGCTTTAGGATAGGACAAACGAGATAAATCTGTTAAAAATATTCCATGCCATACGTACGAAAGCAGAAACATCAATAATGACGATAGAAGCCAAGAAATAAAAAATCGTTTGGTAAGCATAAAAATGCAAAATTTGCTCTGCAAAGTTATTACAAGTATGCCAATATTGGTAATAAATCTAGGATTTTATTTTCAGAATAAATTTCTTACCTTTAACACTCATAAATTCAGCAAAAACGGGCTTAAAAATGAAAAAGTTTATACTCTCATTATTTTTAATTGGATTTTTATTTTCCGCTTGCAGGAAAGAAATGGAAAAACCATCATGGGACACCGATCTTTTAGCCCCGCTTGTAAATGCAAGTTTAGGAATTGATAATATTCTACCTGATTCTATTTTACAGACAAATGCAGATAGCTCCATGAAAATTGTATACAACAATGCTATTTACAACCTAACAATGGATACACTTTTTAGAATTCCAGATACTATTATAAAAAATGCCTACAATATACCTTTCACAACCACTTTAAATCCTGGACAAACCGTTTTAAGCAATGTTATGTCTGAAACAACTTACCAAATTCAAGATGTACAATTAAAATCAGCTACCATTAAATCGGGATTTGTAAACTATCGCATTAAAAGTAAAATACATGAGGTTACTGATTTCATTTATAGTATTCCATGCGCAAAAAAGAATGGAATTCCATTTTCTATAAATGTATCAGTTCCAGCAGCAATAGGAACCATACCAGGAATTTACGACCAAACTTTTGACTTAACAGGTTACGTTATTGACATGACAGGCATAGCGCAGAATAGGGTAAATACTATTTACACTTCACTCTCGGCTGCAGTTAATCCGCTTGGTCAGC
>JBIIOB010000194.1:0-4939 GCA_044337125.1 Bacteroidia bacterium | reverse complement strand
GACGATGGGTGGACTGCAAGTACTACCATCTATTACATCCCATGTGTTTATGGCATCTGTTTTAGCAACAGGAAAACATAATTGATCACCAGCACAAATAGTAATTAAAGTACTGTTGTTTATGTTACTACAAACGGTTTGTCCAGTAGAAGCTAGTGTTGCACAAACTTGATCTCCATCATTTACTTGTGAATAGGACAAATTTGTAATAGTAATTAAAGTTAGGATTGTAAACAGTAGTTTTTTCATTTTTTATATTATTTAAAATAATTATTTCGACTAATGTAATAAAATAAATTAGTGAAATATATTTCACATATAAAATTTTCTATTATCTGACTTTTAATATGTGAAAGAAAATGGAAATAATATTAAAATTTCAGTTGGCAACAATATCCGCAAATTGCGAATTAAGCAGAATATTTCACAAAACCAACTAGCTTACGAAACAGGGATATCAAGGGAGTTTATCAATAAAGTGGAAAATGGGAAATGCAATATTTCTTTAGAAAAATTAGCACTTATCTGCGATGCTTTAGGAGTATCAGCCCAAAAGTTATTTGATTAAATTAGTGAAAAAATTTATAGACAAAAAAAATTATCACAATTTAGAGAATAAAAAACAGCTTCATTTAATCAAGTGTTTTAAAATTTTATTTTCAATGTTAGTATACATTATTAGTCCTACTATTACACCAAACGAATTTGCAATAAAATCAAACACGTCAGCACTACGTTCTTGAAACAATGTTCCTTGCATCACTTCTAACAAACCGCCATAAATGATACAAATTACTGTAGCTATTGTCTTTGCCTTTTTTTGCAAATACTCAAATCCTGTTTGCAACAAAAAGCCTCTAACAGTCAACAATATTAATACAAAGAAAATTCCTGCATGAACAAACTTATCAAAACTAAGCAACTCTAAAAACGAAATATGCGGAATGTCCCTTCCGGGAATTCCGCATAATATCAATATTAGCAATGCCCAAAGCATTGCCCATTTAGTATGTTTTAAAAACATTATCCGCTAGGGATTAGTGTCCGATTAATGCTTTGTAATCAGCAGCGCTTAACAAGCTACTTAATTCAGCAGTATTAGAAATAGCGATTTTAATCATCCACCCATTTCCATAAGGATCCTTATTTACTGCATCTGGAGCTGCATCTAATCCTGGATTAACTTCTAATACTTTACCTGATAATGGCATAAACAAATCAGAAACTGTTTTAACGGCTTCTACTGTTCCAAATATTTCTTCGTGAGCCAAGTCCTCACCAACTGTAGTTATATCAACATAAACGATATCTCCTAATTCGCTTTGTGCAAATTCAGTAATACCAATATAAGCTTCATTACCTTCTACACGAACCCATTCGTGATCTTTTGTGTACTTTAAATTTTCTGGAAAATTCATATTAATGGTGTTTTTATTTTGTAAGCACAAATTTATAGTTAAATCCAATAAAAAAAAGAGTTATTTGCTTTTTTTTAGTTCGATAGCATCAAACGCAAGCTTAAACCTGCATTTGTATTGGTTGTAGGGAACGATGTAGAAATAACGGGCTTGTTCATGATACGATCGTAGAAGAAGCGAATATTAATACGTTCATTAATTACATAATCAACCGAAATTTTAAGTGAAATGATGTTTGTACCGCCTGTTGACTGACTAGTTTCCTCTACAATACGTCTAATTACCGTTTCGTTTTTACGGAACGACAAATCGGCTTTTAGATTCAAATCACTCTTAATTGGCTTCCCTTTTATTTTCATTTTTTTACTAATCGTAACATCTCTAATTCTGTAACCAACTCCTCCTATTATTTCACGCCCTACTATTTCTGTTAAGGTCTTACTGGTTAATCCCAACGAAATATTTCTATCTTTTTTATACTCAAAATTCAACAAAAGACTGTTATTTAATACAAAATCCAATTTAATAAATGGACTCCATTGCTCCGAAATAGTAACTGTATTGATTTGATAACGGGAAATAAAGTTTGGATTATTAGAAATACTAGAAACAGCTTCCGTTACTGCAGTATATCCATCTCCATCGCTATCACTAAATTGCAAATTAGATGTATATCCACCAACATTGTAGGAAGAACGATAAGCATGACTCAAAGTCACTGATTTAAAGTATTTTTTCAGTTTTTCAATTTTTGATAAACCATCGTAAGTTAATCTCCAGTTTGGTTTTGGAACTTTAGGGAAGGCATCTAAACTAACTCCTGTTGGATTTTTACCTGAGTAAGCTGCAATAAATGCAGGAATTAATACCTCCTGAGAAGTCTCATTGTAACCTTGAGCATACCCATTTATTACACTTGAGTTCCAATTTGGATTTTCTGCTGCTGCCCTTGTTGAAATGGTAGAACGTGCATTTAAAAAGGCAACAAACGCTTTATCATCTTTAAAGAAAGACGTTTTATAACTTAAAAAGGACATACTAAAATTACCTGTCTCCATTGGAGTTTGCGTTTCAAACTTTCCAGTGGTGGTATTCCATCTAAAAAACTCTGTATTATTTCTTGATTTGGTACGCAATGCACTCAACTCAATTTTTAAATCAGGCAGCGGTTCAAGGTTGGCTTTAATATTTAAATTGGTAGCATACGTTTTTGTATACAAATTATTTAAGGAAGCTGTTTTGACTAACCAATCATTATTAGGGTCATTATCCAAAGTAGAAGCAATTGCTTGTTGACGAATATCTTGTTGACTACCAAAAACAAATCCAGGAGTAGGTCCAGCAAAATGCTCATCCATACCTAACATTTGGGTATTGCGCGCATAACCAGGTAAAAGTGTTCCTTCCGTTTGTGAATAGGTAACATTTACTGTTTTCAAACTCATTATGAATCTTGCAATGTAATCCACAATTTCGTATTGGTTATCTTTCTTTTTAGTACTATCAGCTACAACAGGTTTGTCATTATTTTTTACTGCAGAAGCAGTCTTGCCTTTATTGCCATTTTTGTTGCCTTTATTATTAATTTTTTTCAAAAATGGTACTTTATTATACAAGGTAACCATATTGGCTTGTCCAGTAAATTGAAGATTTCTAGAATTCTGAATTGTATTTCCTAATGTGTCAGGAGTTGAATATAAATTACCTTGAGCATCTCTTGCTAAATTATTCATGATTGGAGAACGCGCCCAAGAATAGGTTCCTGCATATCTAACAGATGCAGTAGTGAAATCCAACAATGGAATTTTATTGATTGGAACAGTATAATTTACATTCACTTGCTGATTGTATTGTGTTGTTTTAACACGATCAAAAAATTCACGTTTCAAGGTATCTCTTGATTCATCGGTTACAGCACCATCAGGTTCAAGGATTCGTTCCAAATTACTTGCAGTATAATCTAATTTTAAATTTTTAGTAATGTCATATTTTAAATCATAGTTACGTGTCATATTAAAACGTTTATTAAACGTTGGTAAAATAATGACATCACCACCTGTAGTGTTTCTTGATTTAGCAGCACTATATTCGCGCTGAACATCAGTATTAAATCCTAACTTATTTGGATAAGGATAAAAATTAATATCCTTTATTAATACTAAATACTTCGATTGGAAAATTTTCATTTTCGCAAAAGGTTTTATGTTTTTAGGCTGTGGCGCATAGTTGTACATTAATCCACCACGATGATTGATTTGTGAATTGTATTCTATATTCACATTTCTTCTATAGATTTCATTATAGGAATAGGATGCCGACCAATTTTCAACATCATAAATATTATTCTTTTTAGCATTCTTGCCTTTATCTTTCTTAACATTCGTAAAGTTGATACTTTGGCGCTTGGTATAATCTTGTGTTACATATTTTAATGAATCACGAACGGCTTTATCTACAGATGCATCCTTCAATGCAGGAGCTAATAGGATGTCAGGATCTAATGGATTATACTGAGGTGTAATAAATGTTTCTGAATAACCAACATAAGTTGGGATATGAATATTCAATTCTTCCGGAATAAACTTACCTAACTCCAAACTGGAAGCAATATCGTATTGTTTTAAGGTTTCACGTTTACGTTCGCTCACCTTATTTTCTACGGTACCAAACCCAGGAGTATACATATTACCTGAAAGTGACAATGTTCCTAAATCCGCCAATTTAGCCGTTACACGCGCAGTAGCAGCCCATCCACCTTTCTCATCAAAATCGGTTAAGCGTAACTCATTTACCCAAATAATTCCACATTTTGGTAAACCATCATCCTCAGCAGTTGGTCCTGATTTTTTAGGATTACGAATACCAATCATCAACGTTTTTACCGCACTTAAATTTGGATTTCCTTTAATCGTTATTAATCTATTACCATCTGAAACATTGTATTCACTTGTAAGAGTTGCTGTACCAGCGAAAATTGCATTGTTACGTTTCTGTTTAGCGGCTTGCAATTTTTCAAACTCCAAAATCATTTCATTTGCTTCTGGCCAAACACGGTATTGATCATCTGAATTTGTTCCATTGTAATTTCCTGGAGGAGTTACGTTTAATGGAATTTCATATTCATAATAGTTATCGGTATAATCTGTTCCTAAACGAATGAATGCATGCATATCTCCATCATTAATTGGGTCGTTTCCTGTTGGAGAAGCTTCGGCATGGATATACATTTTTAATTTTTTGTATGAACGTACATCCAGATTTGTATTTTTAAATGCTGCACGTGATTTTCCATCTTCTAAATTACAAACGGTTAATGATAACGATTGCTCATTCAATTGAACAAGATTAGCTGTACCTGCATTTATTTCTCTATCAATACCTGGAGGCAATACATAATTAATTGGCTGACGACTACCATTTTCTTCGATGTTAACTGCAGCTATATCAAATTGTGTATTAGCATCATCATTAGGAACATATAATCCTGGTTGTAATAAATCAAATCCATATTTTCTCCATTC
>JBIIOB010000193.1:0-4947 GCA_044337125.1 Bacteroidia bacterium | reverse complement strand
CAACGAATTGCTCTTTAAATCGGTCTTGACTTATTATTACAGCATTTTGATGTATCTGCAAATTTGCATATGACAATTGCCATTCCCAATACGTTTTACCTGCTTTATAGAGCAATTCGTTGATTGTATTTATTTTATCAAAAACAGATAACTCTTGAAATATTTTTGCTTGTTTAAGAGTTGCTCTTCGATCATCAATTATCAATCCTTGTAATAGGGGTAATGAAATTTGGCTATATACTAATCCTTGATTTGGAACTGTATTTTCTGGATTTAAATAGTTTCCATCATTTTGTTCATATCCAGCCTTTAGTTCAAGTCCAAACCATGTAGGAATTTTAAAACCTCCATTTCCTAATTCATAATAGTTTTTTGAATCATAAAATTTATTCCGGAAGTCGTAAAATAATTTTGGATCAAAATTTCCTTTTGCAGCTAATGTGTTTGCATCTGCTGATTTAGTTATCAATTCTGCTTGTTTTGCGAGTGGATGATGTTGCTTCACCAATTGCAAAAAATCGTTTAGTTTTAAGATTGTTATAGAATCCTGTTGCCCATTACTATTGATTGCTATTATCAATAAAATAAAAAGAGAACTGAATTTATTTTTTAGTTTCATAAGTCTTTTTTGTTTTAGAATCACTAGCATTCATTTTATAATAATCTGGTGGAAAACCATTTATTTGTCGCCACAGTTCATACCATACAGGTACTTCTTTAAGCAAAGTCATAGAGCTAGCTCCTGCACCTAATCGTATTTCTTGTGGCCAAACAGGGTAGTCTTTATCATGTGCTACAAGTACTCTGTATTTGCCATTTTCACTTATAAAATTGTCGATTGCTACAATTTGACCACCATATGTTCCATAAGATATTCCAGGCCAGCCGGAGAAAATTACTGATGGCCATCCATCAAATTGAAGTTGAACATGTTGGCCTTTTTCTAATAAAGGTATGTCCATTGGATTTACATACATTTCAACCGCTAATTCATAGTCGGATGGCATAATGCTAATTATCTCAGTGCCTTCTTTAATCGTTTCACCAATACCAGATTGAATAGCTTTGGTAATATATCCATCTTGGGGTGCTAGTATGTAGTACATTCCTGAACGGATGCTATAATTAACAAACTGATTTTGCAATTTAGATACAGTAGCTTCTGCATCATACATGTTCGACAAGGTTGCAAATTTTTCGGATTCAGATTTTGCAATTTTATCTCTATAGTCGGCATTAATACTTTGCAATTCAATTTTTGCATTTATTACTTCATTTTTGCTACTTATGAATTTGTTTTCTTGCGAAATTACTTTTGCCTGTGTTTCTTGAAGTTTTAATTTTCGTGTTTCTAAATCGGTAAGTGATTTTAAACCTTCTTTGTATAACTCTTCCATTCGAACTAATTGCTCTTTCGCAATTTTAAAATTTAGTTGTGCAGCTGATAGTTCTACGCTATCGCTTTGAACTTTTAAATTTGCTTGTATCAATTTGTTTTCAGCTTGTTCGAATTTTAGTTTTCTAGCATTAATCATTGCATCAATTTGATTGTCGTTTGCTTTTACTTTTTCCATGTAGGATTTAACAGCAAATTCTTTCGACTTTAATTGTTGTTCTGTATTTTCAACCAAGTTTGGATCTAAGTATTCTTCTTTTGTTTCGCTAATAAAAAGAATTGTATCCCCTTGTTTTACAAACTGTCCTTCTTGTACATACCATTTCTCAATTCTACCTGCAATAATAGAATGGATTGTTTGAGGACGTTGATTAGGTTTAAGAGCTGTAACTCTTGCGCTAGAACGAATGTTTTGCGTCCATGGCAAGAAAAGTACTATCAATACAATTATTCCTACCACATAAAGTGTTTTGATGAGTTTACGGTTATTAATTCGAGTAGCTAAAATTTGAAAAGAGTTTAAGCGTTCTAAGCTTTCTTTATCTTTTATTGTATTATGGGTTATGTTAAGCATTTTTTTCTTTTAAAATTGTTATTTCAAAATTTGACCATTATTCATAGAAATATTTACATCTGATTTGTTTTGTAAATAGTGATCATTTGAGATGCTAATTAGTGTCCAGCCATTTTCTTTATTTGTTAAAAAGTCAATGATTTTGTTTCTTTCAACTTCCTCAATAAAATCAATATGGTTTTCTAGTAGTATTAGTTTTGGTTTATTAACAATACTTCTTGCTATAATGATGCGTTGTATGATGCTTTTTGAAAGCTTTTGACCCGATGTATCAATATTAGTATCTAATCCTTTTGATAGCCCTTTAATATAATCTGATAGATGCACTTTTTCTGCAGCCCATTGAACATCTTCAATTTTAATAAAATCTCTACCAAGTGTTATGTTTTCTAGGAGCGTTCCTTCGAATATGGTTTCTTCTGCTAAACCATTTCCAACTACTTTGTATAGTTGGGAAATATTATAGTTTCCTATAGGTAATCCATTTACACAAACACTCCCCGATTGTGGTTGATACAGCCCACTAATCAGATGAATTAAAGTTGACTTACCAGAGCCATTGTTACCAGAAATACAATAACTTTTATTCGATTCAAAATTATAGGTGATGTTTTTTAAAACAGCTTTCGTTCTTCCTGGATAAGTGAAGTTAAGGTCATTTAATTCAATATTGATAGGTGTTTTAATGTCATGGTTTAGAGATGATTCATCTAATTGATTGTCCAACTCTAAATCTGTTACTTGTCCCAATTTTTCTAATGAAGTAAGAATGTCAAAAATATTTTCAAGATTTAATATTATTTTTTCAGATGAATCAATTACTAATAATATGATAATTTCAGCGGCAACAAATTGTCCGATATTCATTTGTTGGTCTAATACTAATAAGCCACCTACAATCAATAATCCTAATGCTACAACAATTTTAAATAATAAAAGTAGTATGTATTGTTTCTTCAGCACTTGAAAATGATTTTCTCTTGATTCTAGATATCCTGTTACACGTTCGTCAGTTTTTAATTCAGGTAAGTTGGTAATACCGGCAAGTTTAAATGAATCTTTAGATCTTGCAAGCTCCTCTAACCATGAAACAACCTTGTATTTGTATTTTGATTCATCAAGACTAGTTTCTAATCCTTTTTTTGTAGTGAATTTAATAATGCTATATACGAGTATAACTAGAAGAATACTAAAAAGAATAAAAAATGGATGATAAAGTGATAATAGTATTAATCCGAAAATAATTTGTAAAATGGCAGTAGAGAAGTCGATGATAATTTTCGCCAAACTTTTTTGCAATGTTAATACATCAAAAAATCTATTCATTAACTCAGGAGCATAATGCTTGTATATTTCTTCGAATTTTATTTTTGGAAGTCGATAGGTGAAGTCAAATGCTGCACGTGCAAATATTTTTTGTTGAATGGTTTCTGTAATTCGCATCTGCATTAACTGCATGTATCCTCCCATCGCTATTCCAAGAGTTACTATAAATACAAGTATCATCCATGATGCAGAAACACTTCCTCCTTGAATTAAATTGATAATGGATTGAATTCCAATTGGAAGTGATAGTGCAATTACTCCTTTAAAAAATGCATAGGTATATACCTGATATATTTCTTTATTGTCAGGTTTTAGTAATAACCAAAAGCGTTGGTAGGGTGTTTTCATTTGCTATTTTTGATTGATTGTATTCCTAAATTCGTATAGAATGTGGTGATGTAATTAGATGATTTTTGTTTGTTAGTTAAGCGAGGTAAATGCTCCGCAAAAAACACTTGCAGATGTGCCCCCTCAATAATTGTAGTTATCAACATGTTAGGGTACTTGTATTTTGGATTTATTTCATAAATTATTTCAACAAGCCTTCCTACAAATTGTTTGTAGTTGTGAAACGATCCTTCTTTATTTGCTTTGTCTACATCCTTGGTTAAATAGGACTTAGACGATTCAGAAATGATGATTTTATAAACTTTTTGAATGTCTAATTCTTGTAGGGCTAGTGTTTCTGAATTGCAACTAGTTATTAGTGCGATTGCTTTTTCAAACCTTGTTTCAGCTGATGGAATATTAGCCGTTTCAAAAACCAAGCGATACTCCATCCAGCCCCAATACCATGAAGTAATGTAGGCTAGTAGTTGGTTTTTGCTTTCAAAATAGCGATAAATTGATGCTTCGGGGGAATCTATTTTTTGACCTAATTTTCTAAAGGTAAAATTTTCAAATCCTAATTCTTCAATAAGCGTAATTCCGTTAGCAATTATTTTTTTTCCTAATTCACTAGAAGTTGGCTCCTTGATGTAAAGATTTGGATTGGTTTGAATTTTAAAATTTGATAATAAAAGGTTCATTATTGCATTTGTTTTATGCAAATGTAATAGCAATACTATCAACTTTGTTAGTTTTGATGTTAATATTTGTGAAAATATTTTAAATATATTGAAAATCAGCGTGTTAAAATAGTTGAAAATGACTTGAATTTTCTTTTATCTTTGTTTCATAACTCAAAGACACATAATTGTATGAAATTATTAGAAGGAAAAGTTGCTTTAATTACAGGTGCTTCTCGTGGTATTGGACGAGGTATTGCTCTGAAGTTTGCTGAACAGGGTGCAAATGTTGCATTTACCTATTTGTCATCTGTTGAAAAAGGGGAGGCATTGGCTAAAGAATTAGAAGCGTATGGAGTAAAAGCAAAGGGATATCGTTCGGATGCAGCAGATTTTAAAGCTGCTGAAGAATTAGTAAATGCTGTTGTTGCCGATTTTGGAACAGTGGATGTGCTTGTTAACAATGCTGGTATTACTCGTGATACATTATTAATGCGTATGACAGAGCAACAATGGGATGAAGTAATGAATGCGAATTTAAAATCAGTATTCAATTTAACAAAAGCGGTTCAAAAGCCAATGTTGAAACAACGCAAAGGTTCAATCATCAATATGAGTTCAGTAGTTGGCGTAAAAGGAAATGC
>JBIIOB010000192.1:0-4952 GCA_044337125.1 Bacteroidia bacterium | reverse complement strand
ATCTTCGAAACCAACAGCAACAAGTTCTTGTTTCATTGGTAATACAATACTTTCTGGATACATATTAATTAGTTTTGATAGTTATTTAGATTAATTCTGAATACAAAATTACACATTTTCTTACGTAAATGTGAATAAAAAAGATGTTGTCCATATCCTCCTTTTTTTTAAATTAGCAGTCTTATTTAATGGATTCGTCTATACTATTTTATACTTTATCAACATAAACAATTAAAAATGAAAAAAGTTTTATTTAACTACTTGTTAGTGCTGGCATTTATTGCATTTAATACCAAAGCATTTGCTCAGCAACCAACAGTTCCAGCAAGCAATGTGATTACTGTTGGAAAAACCACCACTTCTATTTCAATCAACTGGACATCTGGAAATGGAACTAACAGAATTGTTACTTGTGCACTTGCAACAAGTGGCACCAGCGTGCCATCAGACGGAGTTGCTTATACTCAAAATTCAGGTTTTGGATCAGGAAGTAACCTAGGAAATGGTAATTATGTCATTTACAGTGGAACCTCTTATGGCTGTAATGCATTTAACTTAACCCCAGGAACTGCTTATAGATTCAGAATATTTGAATACTTAATTGGTGTTAACGGGTTTGACTTTAACTACGAAAACTATTTAACATCCAGTTATCCAACATATACGGAATATACACTAACAACGGAGCCAACAGTTAATGCAAGCACCATCAACGTATCCAACATTGCTGTGAACAGTGCAACACTATCCTTCACATCTGGAAATGGAACGTATGATTTATTAGCATTGCGTGCTAGTTCGGCTTATGCAAACACACCTGTTGATGGAACTTCTTATTCACCAAGTACAGCTTACGGAAGTGGAACTGCCTTAACTACATCTTCTCCATATTCTTATATTTTATCGTGGGGAACATTAACAACAGTTAATACAACCAGCTTATCTGCTGGTACAACATACACTGCAGCAGCTTTTGCCTTTAATGGTTCAACAAGTACGTATAATTATTTAACTACAGGTTATCCAACAAAAACATTTACAACTTTAGCAGCAGAGCCAACAAGTGCATCCAATACTATATCATTTAGTAATGTAACCGATAATTCAATGACGGTGAGTTGGACGATTCCTAGCAGCGGTGCAGGTGTGTATCGTATTGTTACATGTAAACCTGGAACAACCAATACCGATTTACCAGCAGATGCTACTTATTATATCCCCAGTGCTACTTATGGTATAGGAAACTTAGTGGGTAGTGCCTATGTGGTATACAATGGAACAGGGAACCATGTAAATGTAACAGGCTTAAGCAATACTCAAAATTATTCGTTCTCCGTGTTCGAATACAATGTTGCAACAAACACCTATAACAATACCTATAATTATCAAACAAGTTCTTATCTAAACGGTTATGCTCAAACATTAGCTGCTGAGCCAACTGTAGCTTCCACCGGATTGACATTTAGCAACATTACCTCTAACTCTGTTCGTGCAACTTGGGTAAACGGAAATGGTGCTAGAAGAAATGTAGGTGTTCGTGCAGGTCGTATTCAAACTGGTGTGGCATTCGATGGAACCAATGATTATGTTGCAATTGCGAATGAAACAAACTTCGACTTCACTTCTTCGATGACTGTTGAAGCATGGATAAAAGTAAATGCTTTCACAACAGCCTATCAAGCTATTGTAACCAAAGGAGGCGGTGCATGGAGGATTCAGCGTTATGCAAGTACTAATTTTATTGAATTTACAGTGAATATTGGTGGAATTAATAAACAAGCTATCGGTAGTCGTAATGTAAACGATGGCAAATGGCATCACATTGCCGGTGTTTATAATGGTTCGCAAGTTGTTCTTTATGTAGATGGAACGCTAGACACTTATGCTTCCGCAAGTGGAACTATTGATCAAAATAATTATCAAGTAGCTATTGGAGAAAATTTAGAAAATACAGGTCGTTATTTCAACGGACAAATTGATGAGGTTCGTGTATGGAACTATGCTCAAACTTCGGGAAACATTAGTAGCTACATGAACAAAACCCTTGTTGGAAACGAATACGGATTAAAAGGATACTGGAAATTGGATGATGGATTTGCAGCAACAAATACAGCTAAAAATTCATCCTTAACATCATCCATTGATGGAACATTAACTGGTTTTGCAAGTACTGCAGCTGCTACCAATTTCACAAATACTAGTGGATGGGTTTTATCGGGCGCACAAGTGAATGTTCCGCTGGACTACACAAGTTATAGTGATATAAATTCTTTCTTCTCAACAAGTAACAGTAACTTCTATTACGGTGGAGCACCTGCATTTGTTGTTTACAAAGGACCAGATAGCACTTCGGTTACAGTTACGGGTTTATCACCAAATAGCTATTACAATTTTGCAGTTATTGATTTTACTGGAGGAATTGGCAACAACAATTATTTAACGAATAGCTATGCTACAGCAGACGTATTAACATCAGCCGTTAGTACTCCAACTATAACTTCATTTACTCCAGCATCTGGTTTTGTGGGTTCGTTAGTAACTATCAACGGAACTAATTTTAATCCTATAGCGGCTAACAACACCGTATATTTTGGTTCTACTAGAGCAACTGTTATTTCTGCAAATGCAGGCGGAACACAATTGGTTGTTAAAGTTCCTTTTGGATCTACACTTAATCCTATTGCTGTTACAAACAATACACTTACTGCTTATTCTTCAAAAGCATTCATTGTTACCTCTCCTTGTGGTAGTGTTGCTTTTTCAGGAACAACACTAAATACATCTCAATCAGCAACAAGCTACTATTCGTATAACGATGTAAGAGTTGCGGATATGGATTTGGATGGATTGCCTGACCTTATCGGTTTGTATCCATACAGCTATACTGCTGTTACAAGAAATACTTCTGTTGGTGGAACTGTAAACCTTAGCTCTACTCCCTATTACCTATTTAACACTTATGGTGTAACAGAAGATATGGACATTGCCGATTTAGATGGTGATGGCAGAATGGATGTTGCAATGACAAGCACTTATAATTCAAATGCTTCCTTTGTTGTAAATAAAAACATCAGTACACCTTCCAACATCAACTTTGGAACACTATTGGAATTCCCTGGTAATAATGGATACACAACAAGTGATATTGCAATTGCAGATATTGATAAAGATGGTAAGCCCGATGTAATTTTAAGTCATACCAACAATGTTATTTCTATTTACAGAAACATCAGTTCAATTCACAACATTCAATTTGCAACAAAAATTGATATTGCTTTGAGTGGTACAGCAGCAATCAATAGCATAGCTGTTGGCGATATTGATGGTGATGGAAAAATGGATATTGCAACTGCTGGTGGTGCTGGATCAATGATCAACACCTTAAGAAATACAAGTACAGCTGGCTCCATTTCATTTGCTGCATTTGGAACTACCACTTTAAGTGGAACAATTACAGGTGTTGCAATTGGTGATGTGGATAACGATTTAAAAGCTGACATTCTTTATGGCGCTTCGGCAAGTACCGTTGGTATTTTAAAAAACAATTCTACAGTTGGAACCATTAGCATCTCTATAACTCCTACTACAATTGCAACCTTAGCAAACACACCTAACGAAATGAAATTGGGTGATATTGATGGGGATGGAAAATTAGATATCACGGTTGGTTATAGCAGTGGAACACAAATTTCTATTTTCAAAAACAACAGTGTTGGAACATTCTCAATTGCAACTAAAAACGATTTCACTTTATTTGGTGGTGCTGGTAGTCCGAATGCAGTTGCATTATGCGATATGAACGGAGATACAAAAGCCGACATTGTTTCTGCAGGGAATATCCAAAACATGTCGTACTTTCAAAACAACATCAACCCATTGGTTTCTGAACCAACGGTAGCTGCAAGTAACATGAACTTTAGTGGTACAACCACCACTCAAACAACATTAAACTTTACAGCAGGTAATGGTGCAAACAGAGTCATCTTTGTTCGTTCAAGTGCTTCTGCAGCATTTGCTCCAACAGATGGTGTTGGTTATGTTCCGAATACCATTTTTGGAAACGGAAGTGATATTGGTGCTGGAAATTATTGTGTGTATGATGGAAATAGTAATAGTGTTACTGTTACTGGTTTATTATCGAATACATCCTACATATTTAGTGTATACGAATACAATGGTGCAACCAACTGTGAATACAACTATTTAATAAATGGTACAACCAACAGTTCAACCGTTACTACTAATAATACAACACCTACATTAACTGCAATTTCTAATCCTGCTGCTATCTGTCAGAACTCTGGATTACAAACGGTTAACTTAAGTGGTATTTCAACAGGTGCTGGTAACGAAACACAAACATTGGTTGTTACTGCTACTTCAAGCAATATTGGATTAATTCCAAACCCAACGGTAACCTATACGAGTCCGAATGCTACTGGATCTTTATCTTACACGCCAGTAAATGGTGTTGCAGGTACAGCTATCATCACGGTTACTGTTAACGATGGTGCAACAAACCACAACATTGTAACACGAACATTTACTGTTACGGTAAACAATTTACCGACTACATCCAATGCAGGTGTTAACCAAAGTATTTGTCCGAGTGTTGGAACATTGGCTGGAAATACGCCTGCTTTTGGAACGGGTGTATGGACCATCATTGCAACTACAAATGGAGCAATTACAATCACCGACCCTAACGATCCTACAACAACTGTAAACAATTTTAACATCAACGACTCTGCAACATTCCGCTGGACCATTAGCAACGGTGCTTGTGCAAGTTCATTTAACAATACACGTGTTAAACGTATCAGCTGTCCAACAACAGCCGACTTTACAGTTAACTCTACATCGGAATGTTTAAATGTAAATCCAACAGTAACATTCACCAATGCATCTATTGGTTCAGGCGCAACCATCGTTAGCTGGAACTGGAGCTTTGG
>JBIIOB010000191.1:0-4963 GCA_044337125.1 Bacteroidia bacterium | reverse complement strand
CCTATGGGACTCTAATAATAGATAGTTTTTTTGTTACCAATATATTGTCCCTCTGGGACTGCAAGAATCTATCAAATCCCGTAGGGATGATCTACTGGTAGCAAAAATGATTATCATGATTTTATAAAGTCCCGTAGGGACGAAACATTAAGGTCAAAAAAATCAATTTAATTCTAGGAATGAATAAAATGTATAAACAAAAGACGATGTTTTGCATCCAAAAATTGTAATATTGATATTTAAAATAATAAAATGCCAAATACATATACACAAATACATATTCAGTTTGTTTTTGCAGTAAAATACAGACAAGGATTAATTAAAAAAGAATGGAAAGATGATTTGTTTAAGTACATAACGGGTATAATACAAAACCATGGACATAAACTGTTGGCGATAAATGGAGTTGAAGATCATATTCATATTTTGGTTGGATTACGACCTAAACAATCTATTTCGGATTTGATGCAAGATGTTAAAGGTGGGTCTTCTAAATGGATAAATGACAATAAATTTGCGTTAGGCCGATTTGAGTGGCAAGAAGGGTATGGCGCTTTTTCTTATTCCTCAAATGAAGTAAAATCTGTTATTGAGTATATCAAAAAACAAGAAGAACATCATACTAAAAAAAGTTTTAGAGATGAGTATATCGATTTTTTGAAATATTTTAACGTTGATTACGATGAAAAATATATTTTTAACGAACTAATTGAGCCTTAATGGATTTTCACCTATCATTTCCAATACAGCCATTTGAAAAGAAATTGAATTACAAACAGAAGCTATTGTTTGTAGGTTCTTGTTTTGCTGAAAATATTGGAGCGTTGATGCAACAATCAAAATTTGATGTGGTGCTTAATCCGCATGGTATTCTCTTTAATCCTCGTTGCATTTCAACATCACTTCAACGTTATATTTCGAATGAACCTTATAAGGAGAATGATTTGTTTTATGCCAATGAATGTTGGAATAGTTGGGAACACCATAGTCGTTTTTCTCATCCAAACAAAGAAGTCTGTTTAGCTGAACTAAATGCTCAACTTGCGGCAGCACATCATCAATTAAAGCAAGCCGATTGGCTTTTTGTTACCTTCGGTTCTTCTTATATTTATAAACATTTAGAAACAAATCAGTTTGTTGCAAATTGCCACAAAGTTCCACAACAACAATTCGAAAAAGTGTTTTTAAAAAGTGCTGATGTAATTGCAGATTATAAAGAATTAATTGAGAAATTAAAAGTCTTCAATCCGAAGTTAAAAATTGTGTTTACAGTTAGTCCAGTTAGATACGTGCGTGATGGAGTGGTGGAGAATAATTTGAGTAAAGCACATTTGTTGGCTGCAGTACATCAATTGGTGGATGATATTTCATCAACTTTTTATTTCCCTGCATATGAATTGGTAATCGATGATTTGCGTGATTACCGTTTTTATAAAGTAGATATGGTTCATCCGAATGAACAAGCAATTGAGTATGTATTTCAAAAATTGAAAGAGGTACTTTTTGATGATGAAAGCAATGAACTATTTGAAAAAGTAATGGATATTCTAAGAGCAAGTACCCATCGTCCATTTAATAGTGATTCAGAAGAGTTCAAGAAATTTAAATCTATTTATCTGAAACGTTGCAAGGAATTACAAGAAAAAAATCCAACGATTAACTTAAAAAAAGAAGAAGCGTATTTTAGTTAAATACGCTTCTTCTTTTATAGAAAAAGTTCAATTAAAATTTAAAACTAACTCCACCTGTTAGATAAGAGATTCCATAACCAACTTCACCAAACAAAGCAACATTTTTTACAAAGTACCAGCGAGCACCTGCAAATAAAGAGTAAGCTGGATATGCTGCTCTGTTTGCTATTTTATATAGGCTTTCGTTTTCTGGACGAGGATCATTTGTATCATAACTATAAATTCTAAAGCTTGCACCAATTAAAACACCTGCATATACTTCTGCTTTTTCGCTGTTTAATACATCCCAATGATAAGCCGCTCTTCCAGCAAGCATCATATTGGTCCAACGATGTTCATAGTAATAGGTAGAATAATCATAGAATGAAGTGTAGTTGGTTTTGTAGCGAGCTGTTTGGAAACCAAAGTAGCCTCCTACACCCAAATATCCTGGACCAAGGCGTTGTTTCCATGGCTGCTCATAACTTACACTAAATGCTGGTGTTTGATGGTAGGAGCCACCTGCGCCTTTGTAATACCTTACATTTCCAAAACCTACTCCAAGGTTTATAATATGAGTACTTTCATCAAAACAGCCCTCACCTGAGGATTTTTGTTTGATTGGTAATTTGTTTTCAATGGGATTAATTGCAACTATTGATGCAGTTATAACCATTGAAGCGATTAATGTGGTTAATTTTTTCATGGTTGATTATTTTTTACAAAGTTACATTCAAAAAAAATGCTTCCAACTATTTTTGGAAGCATTTTTTTTAACAAAATACTGTAAACCTTACTGCTTCACGAGCTTTTTGGTAATGCGCTCAGTATTAGTGATAAGCGTTACAAAATAAATTCCATTGTTCAAATTTGAAAAATCTGTTTCAACACTTTCGGAGCTTAAGTTTTTGAATTCATAATTAAATACTTTTTTTCCTAATATATCCCACACTTCAACTTGACCATTTTGTTTTTCTGTTAAGTTGAAATCAATGTAAACATGACCATTTGTTGGGTTCGGATAAACAGCCAAGGTATTGTTAGGTGTTAGGATATAATCTTCCATACCAATCATTAATCCTGTTGTAAATTGCTGATAAATTTTTCCTCCAAAATCAGAGCCAAAGGATTTAATTATGGTATTTGGTGTTACTTTTTTGAATCGAACGTAACCAGCACCTTGCGCTGAATTTGCCCACCATGTTAATCCATCCTCACCACTATCAGTTAACTCAAATTCATAACAATCATCTGCTAAGCTTAATGTGTCCTTATAAATAGTATTTGCTGTTAAACTGGTGCGCTGATGAACAATGGTACCAGCACTATTTTTTAAGGTGTATTGATTTTCGCTAGGTATACTGTTTGTTTTAAATTCAATAACAAATTGAGAAGGCATAACTGGTGGAAATGTATATTTTGTTGTTTTAGAATTATTTTGAGCGTATTGATCTGTTCCACCATTTGGATTACTTAAAGTAACATTAAATTCGGTAGCACTTGGCGTCCACGTTAAAGCACCCAATGTTACTTCGGCAGTTTCCATAAATTTCAGATTACCTGTCCAGTTGTAAATCTGTGGTGTTGAACCATTCAAGCCGTAGGTTATTTTTAAGGATGTTAAATTACTTGATCCTGTATTTTTAATTCTGATAATTGGATTGGTACAAATTGGATTATAGCGCAACCACATTTGATCTTTGCTTGGTGATAAAATATCTTCAATAGCTGCATCCAATGTAAAGTTAGGTGCACCGTAACTCACCAATTGATCTTCTATTTGATAAAAACTCCATTCACCATTGTTTGTGTATGCTTGTACATCATGATCCAAGATAGCTGAATTTCCGGGAGTTACAAAAGGTGTTAATTCAAAATCATAGGTCCACACTTCAGCACCCGGACACCAGTTTGCACGGTCGTATACCCACGTTCCACCTTGCGGATAAAGTGGATTCAAATCACAGTTGTCGCGCCACACCAATTTTGAATATTGTTGTGTACCATTGATTTTATAATAATGATTTTTAGGACAAAATTCGGCACAGTTAGATGGTGTATCCATTCCATGTCCTGTAACACGTGATTTCCAGCGTGTTGAAAGTGCATTGGAAGGAATGTTTACTGTTTTTGGTGTTAAATGATTTTCGATTGGATCATTGGAATGTCCATAATCAAATTGACCATTCCATAAATTTTGAATACCAACAACATCACGAGGTGGAATACCTTTGATCATTAAAAATTTCATATCCAACAATTCCTGCCAGTTGCCTGCAGCTAAATGCACGCTATCTGCAAGTAATGTTCTATAATCGCTAACATCGAATGTCCAGGTCCAGCCGTTTCCAAGGCTTAACCCATTTCCATATGGAGTAATGTAGCGAGCTAATTCATAACGCAATTCTTGTGGAAATTTTCTATACCAATTGTAATAGGCAATGTGCATAACACTATCTGGATTCACAAAGGATGAGTCTGTTGCAATGCCTTGTGCATTGTATTGATAGTTGTTGTAATAGGCTGGCCAAGCAATAATTGTATCAACGGCAACACCAGGATTGTTGATGGAGTCGTTGTAGGAAATAATTTGGATGGGTGCATTTTGAGCTGAATCGATAACCAATATTGTATCAATTTGTGTTGTAAATACACCTTGTTCGAAGGTGATGTTGGGGCGATTATAGGTTTGAGTAAAATTGCTTACCAAATCACTTGCTGATTTTAATGGATTATCGGCACCGTTGAAAGTTGCAGTTGGATGATTACCAGATGCACTGTCGGCAGCTGTTGCATAATTACCATCATCGAAGAGGTAATACAAAGCAAGATTATTATAGTTAGGATGATTAACATCAATTTTTTGATTCATGTATGCTTGAATGGTAGCTTGGCTTAATTCGGTATTAAATACTGCAAACTCATCAATTTTTCCTTCATAGGTTTGCGAACCATTCCAAGTTCCTTTTCCGATTCTGAAATTTTTAATGTTTTTCATCGGTTTGGTTTTTCCAGTTGCGCTCGTCCATAAATTCCCATTCAAGTAAATTTTCATTGAACCTGTTGCAATATTTTTGGTGAATGTCCAGTAGTTCCATTGGCCTTCCACTTCAGTGGTTACAGCTGCTTTGCTAATACGGTCGTAAGAGGTGGAGCTAAAACCTGCATCCCAATATACTTTGCTGTCCGACCAAGGCATGTGTGCATTTAAAATACGATTGCCTAATGAATCCACTGCTTCAAAGCAAGTTCCATCCTGTGGTTGAAACTGTGGTGTACCGTATGACCAATAA
>JBIIOB010000190.1:0-4969 GCA_044337125.1 Bacteroidia bacterium | reverse complement strand
TGCTGTATATTTATCATTCAACTCTTTTTCTTTTGCTAATTTGTCTTTTTCAGCTTTGTCCTTTGCTGCTATATCAGCAGTAATACCTTCAATCTCTTTGATTTTGTCTTTTGGTTGCTGCTCATTTGGCTTCACTGCTAGCGCTTCATTATATGCTAGTTTCGCTCCAGCGTAATCCTTTGCTGCCAATGCTTTATCTGCCTTACTAACGGCAGTATTGTACTTATCATTAATTTCTTTTTCTTTTGCTAGTTTATCCTTTTCTGCATTTTCCGCTATTAGTTTGTCAATTTCTGTAATCTTTGTTTTTGGATAGGTTTCACCCGACTTTATTGTTAATGCTTCTGAATAAGCATCTTTTGCTGCTTTATAGTTTACTGCAGAAAGTGCTTGGTCTCCTTTTGTAATTGCAGCTGCATATTTAGCCTCTTTTTCAGCAGCTGCTGCTCCTTTGTTTTTATCCTCGTAGGCTTGTTTTTGCAAAACAGCAAACTCTTGTTGCATCGATTTGTAGATATCATCATCTGCCACCATTTTATTGTCGTCTGAACTATAATAAAAACTCATGATTGGCTTCGAGAATGTGGAATTTACTTTTGCTAAAAGTGCTTGATCAGTTGGTAGTTCAAATAGTTCAATTTCAGGTGACGATGTTGATTTGAATTTTTTTGCATCTTCTACAGATAAGCCTATTGTTGAATAAATGATTTTTGCAGTTATATATCCAGGCTTAGTTATTAATATATTATATTCTTCATCCGCCTTTAAGTTATAGGTAAATCCGCCAGTTGCTGATGTTGTGAGTTCTTTGATTTTTTCATTATTAAAATCATATACACTAACAATTGCACCATTAAGTGGCTTGCCACCTTCCTTTACAACGCCATTTATTACATAGCTGAATTGTGCATGAGTTTTTGAGGCCGTAAAAATGAAAAATAGAATTAAAAATGAATTCCTTAAAGCGTTCATTAAAACAATAGGAGTATATATCTTTGTGTTCATAGGAGCTAGACAAATTTTACGATAAATATCACTATTTTTTTACGAATCATGACAATTAATTAACAATTATTCACAACGGTATAAGGGCTGTTTTAGTGTAATCAATCAGATTAAGGTTGTTAAGACATCGATAATGCCACTATGTCATTGAAAACTTTTTGGCAAATCATTTGACTACCTCGAAATACAATTTTATCTTTAGGGTTCAATTGAAAGAAAAACAATAAATTCATAAATTAAAACAAATTAAAATGGCTTTAGAAATTACAGACGCTAACTTCGATGAGTTAGTAGCAAAATCAGACAAACCAGTACTATTAGATTTTTGGGCTGAATGGTGTGGACCTTGCCGTATGGTAGGACCTGTTGTAGAAGAATTATCAAAAGACTATGATGGAAAAGCAGTTGTCGGAAAAGTAAACGTGGATCACAACGCAAACATTTCAGCAATGTTCGGTATTCGTAATATTCCCACTATTTTATTCTTTAAAGGTGGTGAAGTTGTTGACAAGCAAGTTGGAGCTGTTCCAAAATCAGTATTAGATGCTAAATTAAAAGCACTTTTATAGTTTAACTATTTTTTTAAGCAGTTGGGAAGTAGTACTTTCCAACTGCTTTTCTTTTATTCCTATAAATTCTTCTTTTGCAAACAATCGACCATAGTCCTCTTCAGCAATTTACACACCTTGAGCTAATCGCTAAACAAGTGGTGGAAGGTTTTATTACTGGATTGCACAAAAGTCCCTTTCATGGCTTTAGTGTTGAGTTTGCTGAACATCGTTTGTATAACAAAGGTGAATCGACTAAGCACATTGATTGGAAATTATTTGGCAGAACTGACAAATTGTTCATCAAGCGTTACGAAGAAGAAACAAATCTTCGTTGCCAAATTATAATCGATTCTTCTTCTTCAATGTATTTTCCATTGGCTGATCTGCCCAAAGGAAAGCATAACAAAATTACTTTTTCTGCCTATTGTGCTGCTGCAATCATTGAATTACTTAAACGACAAAGAGATGCTGTTGGGTTAAGCGTTTTTTCAGATGTTGTAGATGTTCATACACAAGCAAAATCCAGTTCTTTGCATCATAAAATGTTGTATCACGAATTAGAAAAATTAATACAACCATTTGATGTTAAAACACACAAAACAACTTCTGCGATTCAATCCATACACAACATAGCAGAAGCAATTCATAAACGCTCACTTGTGATTATTTTTAGCGATATGATGGATTCTAAGGCGAATGCAGAGGAATTATTCTCGGCATTACAACACCTAAAACATAATAAACATGAAGTGATTTTATTTCATGTTGCTGACAAACAAAAAGAAATTGATTTTGAATTTGAAAATCGTCCGTATCGTTTCATTGATATGGAAACACAAGAAGAGATCAAACTTCATCCAAATGAAATAAAGGAGTCTTATCTAAAGGAAATGGCTGAATTCAAAAATCAGCTAAAATTGAAATGTGGTCAGTATAAAATTGATTTCGTAGAAGCAGATATAAACCTTGATTTTACACAAGTTCTGCGTCCCTATATAGTGAAAAGAGCAAAACTGATGTAGATTATTGCAATAGCATTTGTTCGAAAAATCCACCTATCTCTTTTTTTCTATCTATAAAGTGAATTTCATAAATCCAATGAATTGGTTCGCCAAATTTATCATTCCTCCGCATGGGTAAATGGTTTGTAGGATGAATATAATTCTCTAATGATTCACCTAATAAATTTTCATGTGGAAATTTGCCAACTAAATGCCCGCAATGCTCATTACCGTATTCCCAACCCATTTGATTAGCCAACTTGCCAGTAAATTCATATAATTCAGCACAGGTTATATCTTGTTTTTCTTGAAAATATGTTGTGCCTATATGAAAAGCATCTCGTACATCTTTTTGTAGCTTTAGTTTTAATGGATCATTCCCTATAACAAACGTATCTCCAATATCAGCTTCCCAATCCTCGAAAACAGGACCAAAATCAATAAACAAAATATCATCCTTTTCCAATTTTAAATTTTCAGGATTCTCGCGATACGGGTAAAGAGTGTTTTTTCCAGCTCTTACAATCCGCTTGTGCCAAAATTTTCGAATACCATAAAGTTCAAAGGCTAAATCATACAACTTAGTATTCAAATCTTTTTCACTTTCAATGGTTGTAAAATAATTTCGCTTTTCAGCCTCCCTTATCATGTTTAAGGCTTTGTCTTGAGCATCCAATAATTGGTTTAGCACATTCATTATTTAACAGTATGTTCTGAGAAAATTTTATTCAACCATTTTAACATCATAAAAATAATGCACGCTGCACCAATCAATAATGCAAAATTTACTAGAAAATAATAGGATTTGTTTTCGTATTTATCCCACATTGTAGCCAGTACTCCTGAAAGCTTATTTCCAATAGAAGTTGATAGAAACCAGCCACCCATCATTAATGCAGTTAAACGAGGAGGACTAAGTTTTGAAACCAACGATAAACCCATTGGACTCAAGAATAATTCACCAATTGTAATTACGCCATAGGAGGCAATTAACCACATTGGACTTGCTTTCTCATCCCCATTACCACATGCATACACCGCTGCCACCATAACAAATGTGCTAAGTGAACTAATAACCAAGCCCCAAGCAATTTTTGCAGGTGTAGTAGGTTCTTTTCCTCGTTTCCTTAAAAAGCTAAAAAACAAAACTACCAAAGGGGTGAGTAAAATTACCCAACCTGGATTTACAGACTGAAATAACTCTGTATTAATTAAATTGGTAGGTTCTCCCTCATTTTGAAGTTCTTTGCCACCTAAGTTTTTATAATAATCATTATAGTTGTATTCCTTTATTGGAGAACCTTTCGCATCAAGAACTTTTCTAAAATGATGGTCTGTTTTTGTGATTGTATCTTTTGTATAGGATAGTGTTTGTGCAAGTTTCAATTTTTCTGCTGATGACGATACCACAGCAGGCATTGATCTATCTGTATAAGATTCCGCCCATGTTGTAAGTGCCGTTCCATTTTGTTTAAAAACAGCCCAAAAGGCAATAACTACAGCAAAAATAGCCAACATAGCTCCTAGTGGACGTTTTTCGTCTGGTGCTGCTTTTGTATATAAGTTAAAGTAAAAGTATACTACTGGCAATGAACCGAAAATAAATGCATCTGTAGAATCATTTCCGAAAATATTGCCTGGAATAAACCAACCTACAATACCCGCTACGAATGCTGGAAATATTGTTAATCCAAATATGCGCGATAAAGAAGCATCTTCTTTTTTTGTTGGCTTCAATACATCAGCATGCTTGTAGTGTTTAACCCCAACCCAGAAAATAATAATTCCTACAAACATCCCAATTCCTGCGGCCATAAAGGCATATCCCCAGCTAAAATAATTTCTAAGCGCTGCACCGAAAAAATTGCAGATAAATGCTCCAATATTAATTCCCATATAGAAGATATTAAATCCCGCATCCTTTTTATCTAAGTATTGCGGCTCTGAATAAAGATTCCCAAGCAGCGTAGATATATTCGGCTTAAAAAAGCCATTGCCCAAAATGATTAAAAAAATGGCAACATAAAATACAGTAATATTGTGTACTGCCAATAAACAATAGCCAACACCCATCATAAGCCCTCCAATAGTGATAGATGTTCTATAACCTAATTTACGATCTGCAAGTAGGCCACCAAGAAATGGTGTAAGAAATACCAATGCTATAAAAGTTCCGAATATATCAAATGAGTCCGATCGACTCATACCAAAACCTCCTGCGGACTCATCTGCTTGTAGATATAAAGTAAAAATACCAAGCATTAAATAATAACCGAAACGTTCCCACATTTCAGCAAAGAATAGAAAATAAAGGCCTTTTGGATGTCTTGAATTTGATGTCATAATTTATTAAAAGTTATAATAAGCTCTAATACCAGCAGCTTGTTGCATTTTAAGTTTAGGATTTTTTAC
>JBIIOB010000189.1:0-4971 GCA_044337125.1 Bacteroidia bacterium | reverse complement strand
ATTTCTTCACCATCAATCATTGCATTTACAGCTGGGTAAAGGTTCAATGCTTCTGTTACAGCTTTTGTAAAGAAACTCATGAATCCTAAATTAGTACCATGTACTTCTTTGAACTTATCTTTATACTTAGCACGCATAGCATAAATGGCACTCATATCTACTTCATTAAAAGTAGTCAACATTGCTGTTTCATTTTTTACAGAAACTAAACGTTGAGCTAATTTCTTGCGCAAAGGTGTCATTTTTGTACGATCTGTATCTCTACTTCCACCCCAACCAGATGTTGCAGAAGAATCAAATCCTGCTGACAAAGCATGTAACACATCGCCTTTTGTAATACGACCATCTTTTCCAGATGCTGCTACTTTATTTGCAGGAACTTTATTTTCGTCCATCAATTTTTTAGCAGCAGGTGAAGGAGTTCCACTTGCATAGGAATCAGCTTTCACTGTTTCTTTCACAATTTCTTTTTTCGCTTCAACTTTTACTTCCGCTTTTGGAGCAGCAACTTCCGCTTTCTTCTCCCCTTTAACACTTGTATCAATTGAACAAACTACTTGTCCAACTTTTACAGTATCACCTTCAGCAGCTAACAATTTAATTGCGCCTGATTCTTCGGCATTGATTGTTAAAGTAGCTTTATCTGAATCTACTTCAGCTACTTCTTCGTCTTTCTCCACATACTCACCATCTTTTTTTAACCAACGAGCAATCACTACTTCTGTAATTGATTCTCCTGGGCTAGGAACTTTCATTTCAATTGTTGCCATAATATTCGTCTTGATTTAAAATATCTATTTTGTTACTAATGATTGTGTAAACAAAGCATCCAAAATTGCTTGTTGTTGAGCATTGTGAGATTTGCTAAA
This sequence comes from Bacteroidia bacterium, assembly GCA_044337125.1. Classification (GTDB taxonomy): domain Bacteria; phylum Bacteroidota; class Bacteroidia; order 2-12-FULL-35-15; family 2-12-FULL-35-15; genus 2-12-FULL-35-15. The sequence continues at coordinate 4,102 of JBIIOB010000189.1, read as the reverse complement.
TCCTGTTGCAGGACTTGCTCCTTCATTTCGTCCAACATAATTCAACTGAATGCCTTTTGTTTCATCGTGTTTCATAAACATACGAATGATGTGTGCCCAAGCTCCCATGTTTTCTGGTTCTTCCTGTGCCCAATAAAATGCTGTAGCATTTGTATATTTACTTAAAATCGCTTTCACTTGTTTTGCTGGGAAAGGATACAATTGCTCCAAACGAATCACAGCAACATCATCTGTTCCTGTTTTTTCTTTTGCTTCAATTAAATCATAAAACACTTTACCAGAACAGAACACAATTCGTTTTACTGATTTTGCATTTGCAGTAGCATCATCCATTACTTCTTGAAATGTTCCAGAAGTAAAATCATTCACAGAAGAAACACAAGATGGATAACGCAATAATTTTTTAGGCGTAAAACAAATCAATGGTTTACGGAAATCGCGTTTCACTTGTCTGCGCAATGCATGAAACTGATTAGCAGGAGTTGTGCAATTTAAAATTTGCATGTTGTTTCCTGCACATTGTTGTAAAAAACGTTCCATACGTGCGCTTGAATGTTCTGGACCTTGTCCTTCATAACCGTGAGGCAATAACATTACCAAACCATTCATTCTTCTCCATTTTGCTTCAGCAGAAGTAATAAATTGATCGATGATAATTTGTGCTCCATTAAAGAAATCACCAAACTGTGCTTCCCAAATAGTTAATGCACTTGGTGTTGCCATTGCATAGCCAAATTCAAATCCTAAAACTCCGTACTCAGAAAGTAATGAGTTGTATATATCTAATTTTCCTTTCGTATTTAAGTTATTCAAAGGAGTATATTCTTCTTCTGAATCTTCAACACGAACCACTGCATGACGATGAGAGAATGTTCCACGCTCCACATCTTGTCCACTAAAACGCACATTATGACCCTCATTCATCAATGTTGCATAAGCCATCAACTCGCCCATTGCCCAGTCGTAATTATCATTTGCAATCATTGCAATACGATCAGCAAATAGCTTTTCTGTTTTATTGAAAAACTTTTTGTCTTTTGGTAATTCAACTGTTTTTTTAGCCAAATCCAAAAATGCTTTTTTATCTACAGCAGTGTCTGGTGACTTATCGAAAGCTGCATTCTCAGCCATTTTTAATCCTTTCCATTGTCCTTCAAGGAAAGAAGTGATTTTTGCTTTTTCAGTTTGTTTTGCTTCATCCAATTTTTCCTGAAGAAGATCTTTAAATTTTTTCTCCATCTCTTTTGCAAGATCAGCAGAAACAGATCCTTCAGCAGTTAATTGCTGCATGTAAATCTCTCTTGGGTTTGGATGTTTTGCAATAGCTTTGTATAACAATGGTTGTGTAAAACGAGGTTCATCACCTTCGTTATGTCCATATTTACGATAACACAATACATCAATAAATACATCGCATTTGAATTTTTGACGGAATTCCATCGCTAAACGAGAAGTAAATACTAACGCTTCTACATCATCGCCATTCACATGGAATACAGGAGAAAGCACCACTTTTGCAACATCTGTACAATAAGTACTTGAACGTGCATCTAAGTAGTTGGTAGTAAATCCAACTTGGTTATTAATAACAATATGAACTGTTCCACCAGTTTTATATCCATCCAACTGACTCATTTGTAAAACCTCGTATACAATTCCTTGACCTGCCAATGCAGCATCACCATGAATTAATATTGGGCAAACTTTTGAGTTATCACCTTTGTGTAAATTATCAATTTTAGCACGCGCGATTCCTTGTACAACAGGATCAACCGCTTCCAAATGCGATGGATTAGGAGTTAAACTCAAATGGACTGGTTTTCCAGTGTTTGATTTTTGGTCGCTGGAATAACCCATATGGTATTTCACATCACCATCAAACAATGAATCTTCGGAAGGACGACCTTCAAACTCAGTAAAAATATCTTTGTATGTTTTGTTAAGAATATTTGCAAGCACATTTAAACGCCCACGATGAGCCATTCCTATTACAAAATCTTCAATCCCCATATCGGCACCTTTTTCACAAACAGCATCTAATGCAGGAATTGTTGCTTCAGCACCTTCTAATGAAAAACGTTTTTGCCCAACAAATTTGGTATGCAAGAAGTTTTCAAAAACAACGGCTTGATTTAACTTATTAAGAATAACTTTTTTCTCATCCGTAGAAAATTTAGGAGTGTTTTTTGAACCTTCCATTTTTTCTTGAAGCCATTTGATAACCTCCGGATTACGAATGTACATGTACTCCGCGCCAATTGATTGACAATACGTTTGCTGTAAATGCGAAATAATATCTTTCAATTTTGCAGCACCAATACCGATTTGAGAACCCGCTTGAAATACCGTTTCTAAATCGGCTTGTGTCAAGCCAAAATTTTCAATATCTAAAGTTGGAGCATATTTTCTGCGCTCACGAACAGGGTTTGTTTTTGTAAACAAATGTCCGCGTGAACGATAAGCATTAATCAAACTAACAACGTCAAACTCTTTTTTAACGTTTGAAGGAATTTCTCCTCCATTTTCATAATTTTCGCGTGAAAATTCGAAGCCAGCAAAAAACATTCGCCAATCTGGCTCAACTGAATTTACATCTTTCAAATATTGTTGAAACAATTCTTCTATTGCAACAACATCTGCATTACCCAAATAAGAATATTTATCCATAACAGTGTACTTCTCAAGTTAAGGACACAAATTTAAGGTTTTTAGTGGAAAAAGGAAAGAAAAATACCGTTTTCTGGAAAAGGCTATAATTCAATACCACAAAGGAATTCAAAGGTATTTAATCTGTAATTTTACTCAATTCTGTTTTTACCCTTTGATTTTGACTCTTTTGCGGGAGATTTATAATGTTGGCGGATTACAACCTTTTGCAACTCTCTTTTTATAATTAAATCGGTAATGATTTCAGAAAAGGGCTCCGAAGAATTTTGATGAAGCGCTTTTTTAACTTGCTCATCACTTACATCGATACGGTATAAAATGCCCATAAATTTCGACTGATTGGTATCAATCAATTTTCTAATATGTGGTTCAATCTGATCAAACAACTCTTCATAAGCATTGTAAGCATTACCTGAAAATTTTACTTCCATGCCAAACATATCAAAATCTTTGATAATTTGACTAGCTGTATCTTTAATTAGATCGAGCTTATTGAAATATTGTGAAATGTTGGATAAATCCATTTATTATTGAGTTCGTGCGGCTCTTACATTTTCTAACTTTAAACGCTCCACTACTCTATTATTAACGATGTGCTCCTCAATAATTTCATCCACATCATTCAAACTAACTCCCACATAAAAAACACCTTCTGGGTAAATCACCAATGTTTGACCAAAATCACAAATATCAAGGCATCCCGACTTTTGTGCTCTCAATTTTATTGGTAAATTTTTCTCTTTTAATTTTTTCTTGAAGGCTTCCACAATCTCCATTCCATGGGCTTCACCACAACTTTTTCGTGGTGCACCTTCTGCACGTTGATTCACGCAAATAAAAATATGTTTATCGTATATCATTGTTTTGTTATTTGATACAAATATAGCTGAAAGAATTTGTAATATTGTACAATGATTTTAACTGATACACATACGCATCTGTATTCTAAAGAATTCGAAAACGAATCAACCACTCTGGTTCAAAGCGCCATTGACAAAGGCATTACACGCTTATTTATGCCGAACGTAGACAGCGAATCGATAGGTGCTATGTTGCAAATTGAAAAACAATTTCCTAATAATTGTTTTCCAATGATGGGCCTACACCCTTGTTCGGTTGGCCCCAAATACCAACAAGATATAAGTGTTGTAGAATATTGGCTAAACAAACGAAAATTTATTGCTGTTGGTGAAATTGGAATTGATTTGTATTGGGATAAAACATTTTTTGAACAACAACAAGATGCTTTCAGACGACAAATTGAATTGGCAAAAAAATACAATGTTCCTTATATCATCCATTCTCGGAGTTCATTTAACGAAGTAATGGAAATAGTTGCTGAATTTAAAGACGACAATATTAAAGCTATATTCCATTGCTTTAGCGGAAATGTGGAACAAGCACAACAAGTAATTGCTGCTGGAAATTTCAAACT
>JBIIOB010000188.1:0-4986 GCA_044337125.1 Bacteroidia bacterium | reverse complement strand
GTCGCTTGCATAAGAAATGAAAAGCGGAAGCAATTATATTTTCTCTAAACCCTAAATGCTATGGAACATTTTTTTAAAGATAACTGCTATCCGCTTTTTTGGGGTGCATGGATACTAGTGTTTTGAATGTGCATCACCTTCAGTCATTGTACTGAACATGAAATACAATATTCCGAATAATGATAATATGAAATAAATAGTCGTTTCTATTCTACCACCATCAATTAAGGTATTATTTACATTAATGTTTGCTGGATATTCTAAAAATGCCAATCTGAATGGGAATAAGAATACCAATAATAAAACGATAACTCCAATTACTTTCTTTTTCATAGTTAAAATGGTTTTTAAAATTTGTTAACCAAAATTATCCCATCTATTAAACCTAAAATATGACAATTGTCAGTTTTCGAATTGATAATTATCAGTCAATTTATTCTGCTGGTTTGCTTAATTCTATTGCCTCATTGTTCTGTTTGAGCAAGGTCCAATCATCTGTGGATGTTGTTTCCAGCCAAACACGTCCAGATTTTCGGAAAACCTGAACAGACAATCCAAAATGGTCTTGGAACAATTGTTCCAATTCGGAAACCTTTTGTTTGGCATAAATTTTTAATGCTCCATCGCTCTTTTTCTTTCTGCATTCACCCAATGTTTTTGCTTGGTTTCGAATAAGTTCTTTGGGAGATGCTTCTCCTTTTTTATGTGGTTTCGAAAAGAACTCAATTTTCAAGAACGGAAATTGTCTGTTAAATTCGTCTTGAATTGATTTTATAGTTGTAGTATCTGTTATTAAAAGTTCCATATGGTATTAGTCGTGAATGGTTAATAATGGGATATGGCTATGGAAAGCCATTCTTTTGGTATTGCTTTTATGAAATATGTTGGTGAAAATATTATGTTTTTTAGGAATCATGATCAATAAATCTATATCATGCTTATCTACAAAATCATTAATAGCATAGGTAATATCATCGTTTTCCGGGAAATGTATACTGTGTTCCATTGAATCGAAAATGGATTCCAATTTAATTCCTGCAATTGCTTTTTCGGTACTTGGTTTTTCTTCTGGTGCAACAATGTTCAAAATAAATGTTTTGGCAGCAAATGTTTTTGCCCAATTTTTAATTTTATCCAATGCAGGTGATTCTTTAATTTTAATGAAATCACATGCAAAAGCAATGTTTTTAATCGGTTTGTAAACCGAATCACTTGGAACAACCAAGACTTCACAATCCAAGTTGTGAATAGCAATGGTCGTATTACTACCAATTAAAACTTCAGCCAATTTACCTGCACCGGCAATTCCCATTATAACCAAATCTATTTTATTATCCTTGATTACATCCTTCATTTCATCAATTAAGAATCCTGGTTTAACAATGCAGTTTGCCTTTGTTGGATAATGATGTTGATTACGTAGTGATTCTTCAAATGCTGTTAAAGCATTCATGCTATCTTTCTCCAATGAATCTAAATTTGGTGTAACCACCACAGCTTCACTGGTAACCATTGGAATATGAAAAACATGCAAAAACGTAATGCTTGCATTGCTTGCTTTTGCAAATTCAATGGCATAACTAGCAGCAGATTTTGAACTGTCTGAAAAATCAGTTGGGATTAAAATGTTTTTCATTTTTAGTAAATGTTTTTTAGTTCGTTTAACTTTGGATACAAATAATTCATTTCAATAAATGAGTACACCAAATAATTGTGTTTCATTTTAGCCAATTGATTGTAAGCATTTTTTAAAGTAGGCGATGTATTGGTCTTGTGCTCAAAATTTTCGCTTAAGGTTTCCAATAGAGCCAGTTTTTCTTTTATTTTTTCGTGTTCCTTTTCAATGTTTTTAAATACTTTATCCAAAATATCCATTTTGATTCCATCTATCCCTTTTTCCTTGATAATGAATTTTACAAACGGAATCATAATGTGCTGTTCTTCCCCTATATGTTGTTCTAAAATGTCTTTAAAAGCAGCGTATGCATTGTAAATATTCTGAATAGCAGGAACTTCAGGATAATCCACTTTAACACAAGCATGAAGCATGGTGTCTATTTGAGGTAGATTTTCCTGAAAATATTCATGAAATTCCGAACCAATGAATTTCATCAATTTCCCTAATTCTAGGTCGGATACATCTTCCGACAGGTTTATTTTGATATTATTTACTGCTTGCATGTAGCAAATTTACACGAAGCCGGAGGGCTGGAGCATGATTTGAGTCAATTGATTACATGATTATTATCATGGATTTTTGATTCTAAATGCTCAAAATACTTGTCGGCTCCCCATAATTCTATTACTTTTGCCTAAATTTTATAGTATTATTGATTATGATGAAAGTTTTAAAGTTTTACATCCTGTATCGTTTACCCATTACTGTGGTATTGATAGGATTGGGTGTATTGGGTATTGTTTACAAAGATCCAATCAGTGCTTGGATTTGCTTTAGTTTGGCATTTGTATCCCTTTTATTGTATTTTATGATGGGAACTATGCGTTTGGTGCAGGAAGCTGTATCCGAAGGCGATGTAGACCAAGCAATGGTGTATTTAAAGATGATCAGATTTCCACGTTTGTTATTAAAACCAATACGTGCAGGTTATTACATGTTACAAAGTAATTTATCATTGGCATCTAACGATTTAAGTACTGCCGAGGCAAGTATCCGTAAGAGTTTAAATACCAAATCGTCTTTGGTAGGCGATGTAAAAGGAACCAATTTAATGCAATTGGGCTTTATTCAGTTAAAGAAAGGAAATGCCAAAGAAGCAAGAGCAACGTTATTGGAAGCAATTAAAGCTGGAATTCCTGATAATGATAGTCAAGCAGCCGTGTATTTGCAATTAGCATCATTGGAAATTCAGCGTAACCAAAACAAAGTAGGAAAAGAATATTTTAGAAGAGCAAAAGCACTAAAACCAAAGGCAGCTGAAATAGTTGACCAATTAAAACAAATGGAAAAACATGTTGCTCGAATTCCGGGATAGGTTTTATTCGTATAATTGTTAAAGGCTTTGCATTTGCAAAGCCTTTTTGTTTTTAGCCCTTTTAGAGATAGTATGCAGCTAAATCATTTTTGACAAGCGATCTCCCCCCCCCAAAATAATTTATATTTGTTATAAAGTAAAATAATCGCAGAAGCTAAGAAAATGTGATATGGTCACTATTCAAAATCTATGATAGATATAAGTTAATAATTAAATAAAAGCATATGAAAGTAGTCTATCTCATTTTAGTATTATCTATAATTATTGCAACAATATATTTTGTTGTTAAAAGTATAAATTTTAGAAAATTTTTAGCCGGAGCTTTTTTTGTAAGCGCAGGAATTCAACTCTATCTTGCTTATGCAAATGTTTCAATTCCTGTTTTAGGGACAGATATTTTACAAACTCCTGAATTGGGTTTTGTAAGAGGTTTTCTGCATCTTTTTCTTTGTATTTTTTGTTTTTATTTCGGTTTCGTACGAAAACAAAAAAATGTCGAATAAAATCAGGGTCAACTAAAAATAAAATATTTCTTTATATTTAAAAAAATCTTTTCGATTAAACTAATAGAAATAGAATATATGAACGCAAACGTTGATTGGTTTTTTAATAAAGCATCGAAATGGCAAGATGCTTATTCCGAATTAAGAATGTATGTGTTGGATTGTAGATTGAAGGAGGAGTTGAAGTGGGGATGCCCTTGTTATATTTCTGAAAAGAACAATGTTGTTTTAATTCATGGATTTAAAGATTATTGTGCATTGTTATTTATGCAGGGTGCTTTGCTAAAAGATGCTAAAAAGGTTTTAATTCAACAAACAGCCAATGTTCAATCGGCACGCCAAATGCGTTTTACAAGTGTTGAAGAAATTATAAAGAAGAAGTCAATCATAAAAGCCTATATCAAAGAAGCAATTGTGATTGATAAAGCAGGTTTAAAGGTTGAATTAAAGAAAACAACAGAATACAAAGTTCCGGAAGAATTTCAAGCTGTGTTGGAGGATATGCCTGAATTGAAAATAGCATTTGAAAAACTTACTCCAGGTCGTCAAAGGGGTTATTTGCTTTATTTTTCATCCGCCAAGCAATCCAAAACACGTGAAGATAGAATTGAGAAATATGTACAACACATACTTGATGGCAAAGGCTTGGATGATTAGTTTTACAAACTCATCATCTCTTTTAATTTAGATGCTTGTCTGCGCGAAATTTCCACTTGTTCACCACCTTTTAATTTTACCATCAATCCACCATTGAACCAATTTTCAATTGATTCAACCCATTTTAGGTTTACAATGTGTTTTCGGCTTGCTCTAAAAAATGTTTTGTTGTTTAATCGTTCATCTAAATTATTTAAGGAACGTAATATCAATGGTCGGTTTTTATCAAAGTACACACGTACATAATTTCCTTCCGATTCAAACAAACGAATATCACTCAATTTCACAAACCAACACTTGTCGCCATCTTTCACAAATACTTGGTCGTTGTCATTCAGCGCTTGTGTTTGTTCTTTGTTTTCGGCTTTTTCGGTAATGTCTTTGTTTAATAATTTTTTTACAGTCTCTGCCAATCGGCTCGATTGCACAGGTTTCAATAAGTAATCCAATGCATTTACTTCAAATGCACGTATTGCATATTCATCGTAAGCTGTAACAAATACTACTTCGGGTACTCCACTTATTTCTTCTAATAAATCAAAACCATTTTTACCCGGCATTTGTATGTCTAAAAAGATCACATCGGGCTTTTCCTGTTTGATTAATTCAATAGCAGTTTCGGCATTGTTTGCTTCCCCTACAATATTTAATTCGGGATAAGGAGTCAATAAATTTTTTAATTCCTGACGCGCTAAGCGCTCATCATATATAATTATCGCTTTCATATGTTAATACATTTTTTGGGATGATTAATTCTGTTAATACAAATTCGGAATCGTTGTTTTTTATACTCAAGGATGCATCTTTGCCATACAATAATTGCAAACGTTGCA
>JBIIOB010000187.1:0-5022 GCA_044337125.1 Bacteroidia bacterium | reverse complement strand
AATTGTATCAAACTATCAAGCATTCAGAAGGTATTGCAAGTTGTTATAGTAATATTGCGAATATTTTTACCGACTTAGCTGTATTTGATTCTGCAATTTTTTATCAAACACAAGCATTGAACTTCCGATTAAAAACAAACAAAGAAGAATCGATCGCATACTCCTATACTAATTTAGGAAACATCTACAATTTAAAAGGCGAGTATTCATTATCCATCGAAAATATATTTAAAGCAATCAAAATATTTGAGAAACTGAAACATAGTTATGGATTAAGTATTTGTTTTTATAATCTTGCCCGTACATATTATATGCAAAAGAGTTATGATAATGCTCTAAAATATTCTCAAAAAAGCCGTGAAGAAGCTATCAAAACTAAAAATATGACAGCAGTAGGAAATAGCTACATTTTAGATGCAAATGTATTTTTGTCGCAAGAAAAAAATGAAGCTGCAACAGAGTCTATTAATACTGCCATTGAAATCCAAAGAGAATCAAATGATATAAATGGACTAATGTATTCTTATTCGTTATTGGGAAGTGTATTTTTATCATACAAGCAATACGACTTGGCTGTCGAATATTATTTAAAAGGTAGAGACATTAGTGAAAAAGCTGGAAATAAAATGGCATTAGTATCTACCGATTATAATCTTGGAATAATCTATTTAGAAAAAGGAGATTTTAAAAATGCTGTAGAGTATTCTCAAAGTGCACTTAAACTTGCAAAAGAAATAAATTCAAAAGAAGAAATTAAAAATTCATATGAAGGATTAGTAAAAGTATATACAAAAATGAAACAGTTTGATAAAGCATTAGAGTATCAGACACTGTATATCAATATGAAAGATTCCTTGTTAAACGAAACGAACAGCAAACAGCTGAATGAATTACAAACGCAGTACGATACTGAGAAAAAACAAAAAGAAATTGAGCTACTCACAAAAGACCAGGAAGTAAAAAATGAACGTATTGCACGACAGAACATTATTACATACACTATTGTAGCAGGACTAGTACTGGTACTTATACTTACATTCATTTCTTTTAAACGCTATAGAGAAAAAAAGAAAGCAAATATTGAGATTACACATCAAAAAGAAATCATTGAACTAAAAAACAAAGAAATCCTTGATTCAATACATTATGCAAAACGGATTCAACGTGCGTTGTTAGCATCAGATAAACTATTAAATTCAAATCTACCTGAACATTTTGTTTTATACAAACCTAAGGACATTGTCAGTGGCGACTTTTACTGGGCCCAACAAGCTACCAACAATAGATTTTTGTTAGCGACTTGTGATTGCACCGGACATGGAGTACCAGGTGCTTTTATGAGCTTATTAAATATTTCAAAATTAAATGAAACAGTAATTGAAAGACGAGTAACTCAACCTGACTTAATTTTCAATAACGTTAGAGAAGAAATAATTCATGCCTTAAATCATGACGGTTCAACCAATGATGCAAAAGATGGTATGGATGCCATTTTGTGTTCATTTGATTTTAAGAATATGAAAATGGAACTTGTTGCTGCAAACAATCCAGTAATTATTATTCGTAACAATGAATTAATTGAAATAAAACCAGATAAATTTCCAGTTGGATTGCATCAAGGAGAATTAAAACCATTTACATTAAAATCATTCGACTTACAAAAAGGAGATGTTATCTACACTTTCACCGATGGATACCCTGATCAATTTGGTGGACCAAATGCAAAGAAACTAATGAGTAAAAATTTTAAGGAGATTTTACTTAAAGGTCACATGAATGATATGTTGGCTCAAAAAGAAAACCTTAATTCTATTTTCGAAAATTGGAGAGGAGAACTTGAACAACTTGACGATGTTTTAGTAATTGGCGTTCGCGTTTAATTATATCTTTTTAGCCAATTTACTTTTAGGGAATAAGGACTTAAAAATCTCCCGGTAGTATATCATTAAGTCGATAGTTATAATTGGAGAATTTAATTGCTGATTTAACTTCTTAGTGTTTGCAAACATAAAGCGATAACCAAAATCGGCACCCACACCTACCCATTTTACCACCCTGTATTCAACTGAAATTGCTGGCTCGTAAATAAAATTAACATTCCGGTTGGTAACTATTTTTTCGCCATTATATGTATACTGGTAGTATGATTCCCCTACTCCAATTTGCAATGGCATTCCAAGTTCCCAATGTTTACTCTTATGAAAAATATATTCAACGGCAGCAGATACATAATAAAACTTAAGTCCTTTTGTAATAAAGTAAGGCTTTCCTAATTCATTAATGTACTCCACATTTTGATTTAGTTTTTTAGGTGGATTATACAATTGATTATAGCCGATTCCGAACCTTAATCTATCCCCATATTTAATTCCTGCTATAACTCCAAAAACATTAACAACACTATTTTCGACAAATGAATTTCTTGAGTTTAATGTTGCAAATGGATGTGGTTTTAACTTTAGTTCCTGTCTAATAGAATCTAAAGCAGGTTGAGCCTGAACACAATTAATTAGAAAAAAAGCAGAATAAAATAGTAGGAATAATTTAGATAAGAATCGCCTTGGATAAATGCACATTACTTAATCATTAATTTGCTAATATATTTGCCAAGAATATCAAATTCTAGATTCACAGTTGTACCGACTTTAATGTTTTTAAAATTGGTATGCTCAAATGTGTAAGGTATAATACAAACGGAAAAAGAATTTTTTAATGAATTAACAACAGTTAAACTAACCCCATTAACACATACAGAACCTTTTTCAACAGTAATATTATTTTTGGCAGCATCGTATTCAAACGTAAACATCCAACTACCATCAATTACTTTTACATCTGTACAAACGGCAGTTTGATCAACATGACCTTGAACGATATGCCCATCCAAACGATCACCAACGCGCAAGCAACGTTCTAAATTTACATAATCACCAACAACCAAATTCCCCAAATTAGTTTTTGCCAGCGTTTCATCAATAGCTGTTACTGTATAATTCTCGTTCTGAATATTAACCACTGTTAAGCAAACACCATTATGAGCAACACTTTGGTCAATTTTTAATTCATTTGTAAAATTTGATTTTACGGTGATGTGTAGATTCGATTGTTCTTTTTTTAAATCAACCACTTCGCCTACCATTTCAATTATTCCTGAAAACATAAACTTAATTATTGGGATTAGAGCCTTGTTTAATTAATTGAATAAATCCTTTTAAGGTACGAGGAACAATTCCTTCTAATCGAATTTCATTTACTGTACATACATAATAATAAACACCATCGCTACAAGCTAATTTGGTATCCTTATTAGTGCCATTCCAGAAAATATCTGGATCGGTTGTTTCGAACATTAATAAGCCCCAACGGTCATATATTTTAATATCAATATCCTTCACGAATTTATAAGGTAATGGTATGAAAAAATCATTAATATTATCTCCATTAGGAGTAAATACATTTGGCAATTCATATACCGGACAATTATCGACACATATTTTAGTAACCACTACACTCTCATTTGCAAATGAATCAACTGCTGTAACTACATAACAACCAGCAACCGAAGGTGTACCTTCAAAACTATAGTTATGTATATACGTAGTAACACTCATGTCTGTGGATGTATAAATCAATTGAGGCGTTCCATCAGAGGTTGGTGAAAAATAGACATTGTACTGAATTGCATCTGTACTGCAATAGGTATTTGGATTTACCCAGGTTATGGTGTTTACCACATTATCACAATCACTATTTACTGCAAAGGTTGGTTGACAAGGCGGAACAACATCTATTGGTACCTCACATTTAATTTGCGATGAATTAAACAATGGACGAGGCAATGCAGGGTCAGAATATTCTCCTTTTGTTACAACACGATAACAATAATTTAAACCATTTACCAGACCTGTATCGGTATATGTTCTGTTTATTGTGCTATCAATTAATACAAATGTACTTGAGCCACTAGGTATTTCTTTAAATATAAAAAACTGATAATTTGTCCAAGGAACAATTTCTTGCCACGACAAATTCACTTGGTTACCTGCAGGTGTTGATGACAAGTAAACTGATGAAGCAGTATGTGTAGAGCCCTTCAACAAACCATTCGAATAAAAATCAACACGATAGGTCCATGCACCAGAAACAGTGTTGATATTAGAATGTACAAAACCTGTATCGGTTAACTGAGCATAAGTAGTATAAGAATAACTTGAAATTTGTGAAAATGCAGTTTGACTAGGATTAAAACCTTGAGCCACCATTAATCGATATTCGTATGGAGGAGGGTTTACTATGGTATCCAAATTAGTAGCATTACCAATAGGTTTCACCCAATGAGTCCATATACTTCCAGTTGAAGAATTTGTACTAACAACACTTACGTTTGTAATAATTGGAACATCTTGAACAAGCTGAACACAAACTTTTGAAGATGCGTAACTTTGAGAAGCATCATTATAATAAGCCACCACCATATATGAGTAATTCACGCCATGAATCAATCCTTGTCCGTTATTATTATCTGTAAATGTTAATGTAGTTGCAGTAGTAGTTCCTATAAGTGTATATCCGGTATAAGAAGGAACACCAGTCTCACACTCAGAATGCGTCCATGGATCACATGTATTTTTTCTATAAACATAAAAACCTTTTAATGGATTACTTCCAGTTATTGCATTGCAAAATGGAGAATTCCAATTTAGAACAATACTCGCACCATTAGGAGTGGCGGTTAAACCAGTAGGTGCAGGAGCAATTACACGAATGAAAACAGACTCAAAATTTACCAATGGAGTTGTAGGATGATTATCATCTGCTTTAAAAGTAACCTGATAAGGCAACAATTTTACTTGTGTACAATTAGGTGTCCAACTAAATGTGCCTGTTAGTGGACTTACCCCCGAAACAGTTGGGAAGCTAGCAACAGGAGCAGATTGAAAAGGACCACCAGTAGCAGTTAATGTAATCACATTGTTTTGTGGATCTGTTGCGGTGACACCAAAAGTAAGATTCGTCCCTGCA
>JBIIOB010000186.1:0-5047 GCA_044337125.1 Bacteroidia bacterium | reverse complement strand
GTTCGGCTCAATACCTACTGCACAATTATCATTAAATGAAACACATGCATCGCCAATTAAACGAGCCGATTGTAAAACGTTTGCTGCAATTAATGGTTTGAATACATTTAATTCAAAATGTCCCATTGATCCACCAAATGATACAGCAACATCGTTACCCATCACTTGCGCGCACACCATTGTTAATGCTTCTGGTTGTGTTGGATTTACTTTTCCTGGCATGATAGACGATCCTGGTTCATTGTCAGGAATAATGATTTCACCAATTCCACAGCGTGGTCCAGATGATAACATACGAATATCATTTGCTATTTTCATTAATGCAACTGCTGCACGTTTTAATGCTCCTGATAATTCAACCATTGCATCGTGTGCTGCTAATGCTTCAAATTTGTTGGGAGCTGTAACAAATGGTAATCCTGTAAGTTCAGCAATTTTTTTAGCAACCAATACATCATATCCTTTAGGAGTATTTAATCCAGTTCCAACTGCTGTTCCACCCAATGCCAATTCACGAACCATCTCTAATGAATTTTTGATTGCACGAATGCTGTTGGTTACTTGTTGTGCATAACCACCAAACTCTTGTCCAAGAGTTAATGGTGTTGCATCCATAAAGTGTGTACGACCTGTTTTTACAATGCTTTTAAAATCGTTTGATTTTTTTACCAATGTATCACGTAATTTTTCTAATCCAGGAAGTGTAATGTCTACCACTTGTTTGTAAGCAGCAATGTGCATTGCTGTTGGGTACGTATCATTCGATGATTGTGATTTGTTTACATCATCATTTGGATGCAATACTTTTTTCTCATCTGCTAATTTTCCTCCGCTCATTACATGTGCACGGTAAGCAATTACTTCATTTGCATTCATGTTCGATTGTGTTCCCGAACCTGTTTGCCAAATTACCAATGGAAATTGATCATCCAATTTACCTGCAATAATTTCATCACATGCTTTTGCAATCAAGTCTTTTTTCTCAGTTGCCAAAACACCTAATTCGTTGTTTGCCATAGCAGCCGCTTTTTTCAAATAACCAAAAGCATAAATAATCTCTTTTGGCATCGATGCTTCTGGTCCAATTTTAAAATTGTTACGTGAGCGCTCAGTTTGTGCTCCCCAATATTTGTCAGCAGGTACTTTTACCTCGCCCATTGTGTCGGTTTCAATTCTGTATTCCATAATCGTAATGTTATTTAAAAATTAGTACTGAATATTCGTCTTTCGAGTCCCAAATTTAAGGTTTATTTGCTATTATTTTCATGAAATTGAACCGAATAACCGATTTTTTCATGGATTTACTAGAATCTTCTGTGTGTATTAATTTTAGTGTGTTTTCAACGTAATTGTGGGCATTTTTCGTATACAATCCAATGAATAAAATTACCCAATTGGTCTTTTTTCTGACTATTTTAGATATACTTTGTATCTTATTACAAAATCTCCGTTAAAGACTGTATGGTAAAAAGCTACATTTTAATTATTCTTTTGTTTTTTAGTGCTCTGTCGGGCTTTGCTCAAGGTTATCGGATAGAAGGAACTATTAACGATATAAACAATAAACCTGTTGAGACAGGCAATGTTATTTTGCTCTCGCCCAAAGATTCCTCCATCATTAAAGGTGATTTTTTTATGGATGGAAAATTTGTGTTGAAAGACATTGTTGACAGTGTAATGCTTATAAAAGTTACTGCACTTGGTTTCGAAAATCATTTTCAATTGGTAGAAAATACTCAGAAAGATTCTGTTCTGATACTTGATGCAATTCAATTAAAGATGAATGCTACATTAAAAGAAGTAGAAGTAGTTTCTAAAGTACCCTTATTTGAACGAGATGGAGAGAAAGTAAAAGTGAATGTCGAAAATTCCGCTTTGAGTAATTTGGGTTCTGTCTTGGATGTTTTGTAAAAAACACCCACTGTAATGGTAAGTAGTACTGATAATGTTTCTGTATTTGGGAAAGGTGATGCGATTATCTATGTGGATGGGCAATTAATTTCGTCTACTGATGTACTCAAAACAATTGCATCAACCGAGCTAAAAGAAATTGAAATCATATCCAATCCTTCTGCAAAGTACGATGCTAGTGGTAAAGCCGTAATCAATATTGTAACAAAGAAAAATAATCTCGAAGGATACAATGGTAATATAATTCAGAATACGTTATATGGGAAGTATTTGTTTACATACACAGGATTACGATTCAATTATAAATATAAAAAATGGTCAACCTTTTTGAGTTATGGTTTCCCGAATGGTAAAGGTTGGAGCTCCGATGAGTATTACCGAAACTTAAAAAGTAATGATAGTACAACCACTGAAATGAAAAATAAAATTTACACGATTAATAATCAGGTGAATTCACATTATTACAGAGCTGGAGTAAGTTATGCAATTGATTCTATTAGTTCTTTTGGTGTTCAATACAATGGTTTTTATGCATTGAATAAAAATGAAGCAGAAAATAGCAATGAAATATTTAAAAATACAGTCCCGCAGTTGACAATTGAAACATATACATTGTCGCGTCCTAAATTAATTAATAATACTGCCAATATTAATTATACGCGAACCTTGGACACCCTAAAGAGTGAGTGGACAACGGCTTTTCAGTATGGAAATTTTACCTCCAAAAATTTTGATGAAATCACCCAAAAGACAATTGTTGTGGGAACTATTGATCAACAATTAAAACGAAACAATGGCTTAAACGAAATTCAATTGTTTACCGGACAATCAGATTTAACAAAGGCGTTTAATAAAAAGTGGAAACTCGAAAGTGGTATCAAAGATTCATACATCATCAATGAAAGTGCAATTGATTTTGAAAATTATTCGACATCGGGTGAATGGATTTCGGACCCTTCGTATTTTAATGGTTATAAGTATAGCGAAAATGTGTTGGCAGGATATACGCAACTTCGTTATTCATATAAGAAATTGAACATGCGTGCCGGATTAAGAGCCGAGCATACTACTTCGGACGGATATTCAAAAATTACAAATCAACAAGTAATTAATCGTGAGTACACGAATCTTTTTCCAAGTGCATTTTTTGGATATGATTTTACAAAAGATTTGAATACAAGCATCACCTATTCGAGTCGTATAGCGCGACCAAGTTTTCAGGACATGGATCCATTCATCAATTACATCGATTCACTTTCTTCGTTCAGAGGTAATCCATATTTGGTTCCTGCGTATACGCATTCATTGGAAGTATCTTTGATTTATATGAAGGAAGCCTCTTTGACCTTTAGTTATTCCAGAACAAATGGTGCAATGAATTTGGTGGTAGATAAATTGGATGATGGCTCCGATGCATTTATTGCTACAACAAAAAATCTAGATTATTCAGAAACCTATTCTGCTGGAATTACCATTCCTTACGAATTGAGCTGGTGGACCACTTACAACTATTTTGGCTACATGGAGAATGTATTTACCTATAATAGCAGAGGGAAGGTGATTCAAAATAGAAAACCAATGTTCTACATGTATCTGTACGATGAATTTAGATTTAAAAAATATTTTTCGATGGAAGTAACATTCGAATACACATCGGCAGGTGTAGATGGTATTTTTACGTTTGAGCCTTTTTATAATTTATCAGCAAACATTAAAAAAACATTTTTTAATGATAAGCTTACTTGTCGATTTATTGCCAATGATATTTTAACAACTGCATTTAACAGAGGTTCAAGTAATGTAGAAGGGTATGATGTAAATTATGTATCGCGCGAAAACACACACTTCTTTTTATTGTCTTTGAACTATCGATTCGGGAAATTAAAATCATCCGATTATCGAGATAAAACGGTAAACCAAGAAGAGTACGACCGAATTAAAATGAGTAAATAATTTAAAGTATTTCCAACACTCTTTCTGGTGGTCGGCCAATAACAGCTTTCTTGCCATTTACAATAATTGGACGTTCAATCAAAATTGGATTTTCAGCTAATACAATTATCCATTCAGCTTCTGAAAGTGTTTTTCCTTTGTATTTGGTCTTGTAAATTTCTTCTCCTTTTCGAACAATGTCTTCTGCATTTAATTTTAGCAAGGACAAAAGTTCCTTAATTTCCTTTTGAGTAGGAGGAGTTTTTAAATATTCAATTACTTCTGCTTTTATGCCTTTTTCGGCAACAATGCTGCAGGCTTCTCTACTTTTTGAACAACGTACATTGTGGTATATTTTAATCATGTTTAAGTAATTAGGTGAACGGTTATGAGGTGATGAGGTTTTTGTATTAATTGAAGAGATTATTAATGCTTATTCTTGGTTTATGTTATTTGGTAAAGGTGATTAGGTGATGAAGTTTTTGTTTTAGTTGGCTTGAACTTTAATGTCCATTTTTAGTTTTTTTATTAATCCATTTAACAATGCACTTACTTTATCCATTTTTTGGGTAATTACTTCGAACTCTTCCTTTTTTATATAGTTTAGGTTGGATGCAATTGTAATTAAAGTGTCAACTTCGCTTAATGAACCTGATGAAATGTAAAGAAACTGTATAAATTCCTTCTTTGTATTTCTGGCTGCACCTTCTGCTATATTTGTTGGAATGGATACAACAGCTCTTTTTAATTGTGATGTAAGCCCGAATTTTTCTGATTCAGGAAATTTGTTACTCAGATTATAAATTGTTTCAACCAACTCAATAGCGTCTTTCCAAACTAATAAATTTTTATGTGGCCTCATTTCAATTAATACGCTTTTTATTAATTACTAATTTTCCTTCATTACTGTTTTCCTAATCACCCCATCACTTTAAGAATTGCCATATTCCATTAAATAAGATTTTATAAAGTCATTTAGTTCCCCATCCATCACCGCTTGAACATTGGATGTTTCATAATCGGTACGTAAATCTTTTACTAGTTTATAGGGATGAAAAACATAGTTGCGTATTTGTGAGCCCCATTCAATTTTCTTTTTATTCCCTTCAATTGCTGCTATTGATTCACGTTTTTTGCGCATTTCAATTTCAAACAATTGAGATTTTAAAAGTTTGATAGCATTCTCTTTATTTTGTAATTGAGA
>JBIIOB010000002.1:0-16355 GCA_044337125.1 Bacteroidia bacterium | reverse complement strand
CTAGGTATGTAGTTGTTTTAACTTTCAATTTTTATCGAATCGTACTGTAATCACTAATACTCGCATCGTTTGATTTGCCAGTATATTCTGCATAATTTCCAACCATTGAGTTGCTCAACTCTGCATTAATAATTTTTGAATTTGTTTGAATAATACAATTTTTCACAACTGATTTTTGTACGATTGTATTTGCTCCAATAGATGCATGTGGACCAACAACAGCATCAATAAGTTGAACACCTTCACCAATAAAACAAGGTTCAATGATTTGAGAGTTTTGATTTTTCACTGATGGATGAATCAACGTTTCTTTTTCTTTAATAAATTCCAATATTCTGGAGTTGGTGTATACTGTGGCATCTTTGTTACCACAATCAAGCCATTCTGTAACTTTACCTGGAGTAAATTTTGTGCCTTTTGCTTTCATGTTCTCCAAGGCATTGGTCAATTGAAACTCTCCTTTTTCTTTAATGTTATTATCTAATAAATATTGTAACTCGTTACGTAAGTAATCACCGTCCTTAAAATAATAAATACCGATGATTGCAAGGTCTGAAACGAATTCTTGTGGTTTCTCCACAAAATCAGTGATTACATTATTTGCATCCATTTTCACTACTCCAAAAGGTTTTGGGTCATCCACTTTTTGAACCCAAATAATTCCTTCTTGTGAAGAATCCATTTTAAAGTCGGCCTTAAATAAGGTATCAGCAAATGCAACAACCACTTTACCGGTTACACATTCTTTAGCACACATGATAGCGTGAGCGGTTCCTAGTGGTTCATCTTGATAGAAGATACTACCTTTAGCACCAAGGCTTTCTGCTACTTTCACCAAATTTTGTTCAGCCTCTTTTCCAAATCGGCCAACAACAAAAGCAATTTCATCTACTTTTTCATCACACACTTTAGTGATGTCTTCAACGATACGTTGAACCATTGGTTTTCCAGCAATAGGAATCAAAGGTTTTGGTGTTGTTAATGTGTGTGGGCGCATACGTTTGCCCATTCCAGCCATTGGGATAATTATTTTCATAAATATGTTTTTATTTTTTTCCTGTGCTTCCAAAACCACCATCGCCTCGAGCAGTTTCGTCAAGCTGTTCAACTTCAATCCATTCGGCTTGTTCGTGTTTTGCGATTACTAGTTGAGCAACACGTTCGCCATCGTTTATTGTAAATGATTCATTTGATAAATTCACAAGAATAACTTTTACTTCGCCTCTGTAGTCAGCATCAATTGTGCCAGGCGAGTTGAGTACTGTTAATCCATTTTTAAATGCTAAACCGCTTCTTGGTCGCACTTGTGCCTCAAAGCCAACAGGCAATTCCATAAACAAACCAGTAGGAACAAGTGTGCGTTCTAAAGATTTTAATACAATGGGCGCATCTAAATTGGCACGCAAATCCATGCCGGCAGCAGCTTGTGTTGCATAGCTTGGCAATTCGTGCTTCGATTTATTAATAATTTTAATTTTCATTTGATGCCATTTTAATAAAATGTTTTTTCTCGATTTTCCAGATGAATGCTATAAACGCAAGAAGTAAAACATTGCCAATTAGTAAATTTATTAGAATCGTTTCTGATTTAAATAAAGCATAAATAACATACAAAGTTAAAGATAAACCTAAGTAGCCAAGGATGCGTTTTAAATCATAATTAACAGGGTAATGTTTATTACCTATCAAGTAGGAGGCTATCATCATACTGGCGTAGCATATTAGGGTTGCCCAAGCCGAGCCCATGTAGCCAATTCGAGGAATCCAATAGAAGTTTAACGAAACGGTTATAATTGCACCAAAAATGGTTAATAGTGCTCCGTAGTGGGTTTGTCCGGTTAGTTTATACCAAATGGACTGGTTGATAAAAATGCCCAAGAATAAATTCGCTAACAATAAAATGGGTACCACACCTAATCCTTCACGGTAATCTTCTCCAACAAAGTATTTAATCCAGTCGATATTAGCCATTGTGCCTAAAAAGATGATGGAGCAAATGATTACGAAGTACTTCATAATGATTGCATAGGTCTTTTTTGCATCTTTCTCCTTCGATTGACTAAAAAAGAACGGTTCGGCAGCAAAGCGGAAGGTTTGAATAAAAATGGTCATGATGATAGAAACCTTGTAACAGGCACCATAAATACCTGTTTGGGATAGTGCTTCGTTTTCTGGAAGCAAATGAATTAAAAGAACTCGATCGAGCGTTTCGTTAATCATGCCCGCTAAGCCCGCAACTAAAAGAGGCAGCGCATATTGCATCATTTTTTTCCAAAGGACAGAATCAAAAACGTAGGTCGATTTATAAATTTCAGGAAAAAGTAGTAGTAGCGTAACAATGCTTGCAATTAGATTAGAGATAAAGATGTATCCAATTCCAATTTCAGGTTTGTAAAAAAGATTGATAAATCCTTTGAAAATGGATTCATCGGCTTCGTATACCGATTTGCAAAAAACAATAAAAAAAAGATTTAGTCCAATGTTGGTTGCAATATTAATTGCTTTGATGATTGCAAATCGTTTTGCTTTTGCTTGTTCACGCAGCTTAGCAAAAGGGATAGCAGTTAATGCATCGGTGGCTATGATAATAGCAAACCAAGTTACATATTCAGGATGCCCAGTAAATTTAATGCTTTCGGATATTGAATTCGAAAATGCACTTGCTAAAACAATAAAGGAAGCACTTGAAACAAATACAGAGATAAAGGCTGTTGTGTAAACACGTTGTTTATCATTTTCGGTTTGCGAAAATTTAAACAAGGTGGTTTCCATTCCGTAGGTTAGAAAAACCAATAAAAAAGATACATAGGCATAGGCAGAAGTAACAACGCCAAAGTCTTCGGTAGAATAATTATAGGTATAAAGTGGTGTAAGAAAATAGTTTAAAAGCCTGCCCACAATGGTAGGTAAACCGTAAATGGCGGTTTGTGAAGCAAGTTTTTTAAGTGGATTCAACCTAAGTTTAAAAGTTAAAAGTTAGAATTTGTGCCTGAAAGATTGCAATGCAATATTGATGTTTTAAAACTTTAAACGTTCAAACATTGAACTTTAATTGAAATTATTTTCCTGGAAAATTTGCCTTGCGTTTTTCCAAAAAGGCTGTTGTTCCTTCTTTGAAATCTTCTGTTCCAAAACACTTTCCAAATTCATTGATTTCAGTGTCAAAACCATTCACTCCATCTAAATAGTTTGCATTAACTGAGCGGATAGCACTTGCGATTGCAAGGGATGATTTCGAGGTTATTTTTCCTGCAATTTCATTACATTTAGTTAGCAATTCCTCTAGTGCAACAACATGGTTCACAAGGCCCCATGAAAGTGCATCGTTTGCAGATATCATATCTGCTGTCATAATCATTTCCATAGCCTTCCCTTTTCCTACCAATTGCGCTAATCGTTGAGTTCCGCCATAGCCAGGAATAACACCTAAAGAAACTTCTGGTAAGCCCATTTTAGCATTGTCGGATGCAACACGAATATGGCAACTCATTGCTAACTCTAAACCACCACCAAGTGCAAAACCATTTACAGCAGCAATTACTGGGGTTGTTAAATTTTGAACAAAATCGAACAATTTTTTATGTCCTTCCGCACTTAATGCTTTTCCTTGTTCAATGCTAAAACTTGCAAATTCAGAAATATCAGCACCTGCAACAAATGCTTTTTGTCCAGAACCAGTGATGATGATAACCTTAACTGCTGAATCTTTTTCAGCAGCATCAAATGCATGATGCAATTCATCAATTGTTTTTTTGTTAAGTGCATTTAATTTGTCCGGACGATTAATTGTAATCGTGTGTATGTTGTTTTCTGTTGCAGTTACTATGTTTTCGAAGTGCATACGCTTTGTTTTTATAATTTAATCTAGAAATTTCTATGTTCTTTTACGTAATTGGTGATGTATTCAATAATATCATTTGTATCGGTTCCTGGTGGGAATAACTTACCAACGCCTAAATCATTGAGTTTTTTGATATCAGGATCAGGGATAATGCCACCACCTGTAAGCAATACATCGTTTAAGCCTTTCTCTTTCATCAAGGTCATGATTTTTGGAAAAACGGTATTGTGTGCTCCCGATAAAATGCTAATACCTATGGCATCTACATCCTCTTGAAGTGCCGCATTTACAACCATTTCGGGTGTTTGACGCAAACCAGTATAGATTACTTCCATACCTGCATCACGTAAAAACGATGCAATAACTTTGGCGCCACGGTCATGTCCATCAAGTCCAACTTTTGCTACTAAAACTCTTATGGGTCTGTTCATATATTCGATTCAAATTATTGGTTACGAATATACAAAAATCTGTGGCTTGTATTGAGAATTTTAGCTAGAATTCGTATTTTGAATTGTAATAATAAGAAGATGAAATGGAAGGTCTAAAAATACTTAATCCTTATTTTTATAGCAAGGCAACGAAATATAAAAAGTGGTGCCTTTGTTTAACTCTGTTTTAAACCAAATTTTGCCGTCACACGACTCAAGAATGTTTTTAACCATTGCAAGCCCTAGTCCCATTCCGCCTGTTTTTGTGGTAAAGTTTGGAGCAAAAATTTTATCCACTACTTCGTCCGAAATGCCATCGCCATTATCGGCAATGCTCACCAAGTAGCTTTCGTTTTCTTTTTCAATCGAAATTTTTATTAGACCTTTTTTGTTTTCTGGAATTGCCTGTGTTGCATTTTTAATAAGGTTGTTGAACACACGAATGAGTTGCTCCTTGTCGGCCATTACACATGCATTTTCATCTGCATTGTTTTGAAATAGTATTTCTGTGTCATCCACTGTTTTAAATAGATTAACAGTATTTAAAATTGTTTCTTGCAAATTGATACACACCAAATTAGCCTTTGGCATTTTAGCAAAATTAGAAAATTCAGTTGCGATAGATGAGAGTGTATCGATTTGTTCAATTATGTTTTGTGTTAAGCGCTCCATCTTTTGATCCATATCTGGTGCATCGTCTTTATAGGCTCGTTGTAAGTGCTGAACACTCAGTTTCATTGGCGTTAATGGATTTTTAATTTCATGTGCAACTTGTTTCGCCATTTCTCTCCAAGCGCTTTCGCGTTCACTTTTTGCAAGTAAGTCAGCACTTTTCGAAAGCTCCGCAATCATTCGGTTGTATTCACTCACCAAATTTCCTATTTCATCTTTTTCGTGCCAAGCAATTGGTTCGTTTGTTTTACCAAGTTTGATATTGCTTAATTTATCCTGAATTAACTTAAGAGGTTTGGTGACATAATTAGAAATTAAAATGGCTGTAATAATAGACAATGCAAACAATAACACATAAATGTTGATGAGTGCAACTAAGAAACCCGAAATCTCTTTTTCTAATTCGCTTTGTTTTGCAAAATAGGGAATGTTGACATAAGCCAAAGCAACACCTTCTTTGTTTTTGAATGGAATATAAGACGATAAATATTTTAATTTTCCGATGCGCTCATCGTGTATAAATTCTGTTTTTTTAGAAATAGCAATTTCTGTAAATGCCTCTGGATTCATTTTTTTAGAAGTAAGTCCTTCATCAAAAACCTTTGAACGAGAGGATGCATATAAATTTCCTTGAGGATCATAAATATTAATATCGGTAAAAAATACGGTCGATATTTTTTTCAAAACAAAAGCTGTATACTCAACAAAATCAGGAGAAAGGACTTTTTCGTTTTCAAATTTTGATTCCAACTCCATTAAAACAGAATGTGTTTTTTCACTTATGTTTTCTCTGTTTTTAGTCTCAAATTGTTGTTGGATATAATAAATTGTTCCACCACCAAATAGCGCTAGTGAGATTAATACAATTAATACCAGTAATGCTTGTATTCGATTTTTAAAACTAATGTTCTCAATTATTTTGCGCAGAATAAGCTGTCGTAAAAACAGAATGAATAGTAGCAGTAGGCTAAAGAATGTAAACAAGTATGAAAATGTTGTGGCTTTTTCGATGATTCCTGTATAGCGTTTGCTTAGAATAATTTTTGTTTTATCATCGGGTGTGTAAATAAGGTGCTTGTAATCGTCTTTAATAATAAAAGAAAACAATTCTGTAGTGTTTTCAAAATCAACAGGAGTGTATTCGTAGCTTAGTTTACCATATTGACTAATCAATATGCCATTTTTGTATTTTGCATATGCATAATTGTTAATGTCTTTTGACAGTCCAATATTTTTGTCTAGCAACAATTCGGGAAAGCCAATTTCATCGGAAATAAATTTTGCGCTCAATTCAATGTAAAGCGTTCCAAATTTAGAGCTGTTTTTGTTTGATTTAAAAGCATTTAATTTTGCGATGTAATTAATTTTTCCGGATGGATTTCGAATAAAAAACAAATTGTCGCTAAGCGTCTTTTCTCCTTTTGTGGCAATTAACTCATCAAAATAAAAGTTATTATCAAAATGTGCATTTGGTGTTTTTATACAAGGAACGCACATGCTGTCGAACAAGGCAATGTGCACTTCGTATTTGTCCCAAAAACCGCTAAAATATTGTTGTTTAATACGTTTTTCATAGTCAGACAACTGCTTTTCAGAAGCACTTAAATACGACATCAGAAGTGTATCGCTAGTGATCTTTTTCTCAACATCCGAGAATAATAATTCTGCTACAGGGTCTTGTTCGGCCGACAGTTTTTCTGCCAATATTTTTAAGGATTCTGTTTCCTTAATTTCAGTGTGTTTGATAAAAACATGAACCGTAAAAATGGAAAATAGGAATACCAAAAACACCACCATTGAAAACGAAAATTGTTTTTGTTTGAATGTGTACAAAAGCACAATCAACACAAGCGGCCAAAGGATGACAATTAAATCAAGTATTCCTAAAAAATGAGAAACAACAATATGAATAGTAGCTGCGGACAGAAAAAGAACCGCTGATTTATTTGGTTTGAAATTCGTTTCTTTTATCATTAAAACGAATTTGTGTGTAAATAAAAAATACACAAAAAGTAATAACGAAACAATGATGATTGCAATCAGTGAATACCAGTTTAAAGTAAACAGATTGTTTACACTAAAGGGGATGTTTGAATTTTTTATCAATCCAACAAGTAACTCGTTAATAATCCATGAAAACCAGAAAAAGGCAAGTATCAACAGAAACGCAATTATCGTTTTTCTTTTGATAGTTGAAATGAGTGAGTGAGCGTCAAAATTATCGTAGATAAAGAAGGATAAATGGAACAATAAAATAACGTTTATAAGCAAGTCGCCCAGGGAGCTGAGCCATATAGATGCTGCATCGGCAAATATGGTAGGACCAAAAATATCAAGCGAGTAAAAGCTACTTGGGAAAGAAAATTTAATGGACACATAACGCAATGCAACAATTAAAAAAACATATAAAAATGCAGCATACTTTTTCCCAATATTTTTTTCCAGTGAACGGCACGTATGTCGAGTGCTTATGATTAAAAATAAAAAGCCAATCAGGTTTAATAAAACGGAGATGTATGTATAAGTTGAAACGCTATTGTTTGCTGGATTTAATACGAGCGAAAACAAATAGTTGTCATTTCGATTACGAATATCAATAGCACCAGTGGCGGGTGTTGTTATTAGCTTTGTTTCGGCAGGAACGGTGAACGATTTCTGAAATTCGTTGGATAGGTAGTTGTTTTGGTAAGGGTATTCGTTTTTAATTAATACTAAACCAACAATAGTTTTGGTGGTATTTGCATTGGTATACGGATTCATCACTTCAAACCATCCGTTTTTAAGTTTTGCAATTTTAGTATCTAAACAAACTTCACGTATCCAGTTTTCAACGGCAATCGAGTTGTCGCTCCAAAATTTTAGTGTGTCGTTTTCATATATGAGAAGAGCAATGCCGTCTTCCGTTAATAGATTCTTGTAGCGAGTGTTGTAATTTGAAAAGAGCTCTTGGTAGCTTTGTTTTTCTGCCGCTTTTGCTAGCAAAAGCATTTCATCGTCTAGTTTTTGTTCTTTTTCGTGTAGTGTTTTTTCGAAATCACTGATTGTAATCGTTTTTACATTGCTATTCGAATTGTACAAAAGGTGAGCTGCGCTGAAGAGAACAGCAGCAATTATTGGAAAAAATAGTTTATTTTTAAAAATGTTTTTCAAGAAGGTGTTTTTCTTTATTTTTACTACAAAAGCAAAAGTACGTTTTTTATTATCTTGGGGCTTAAAAGCCTCATAAATCATACCATTAAATTATGAAATCAAAAGCTGGAAAAAAGATTGCCCCGCCTGTAGCATCCACAAATTTTTCATTTGGTTCATTTAAATTCCAATCGATTTTACTAATAATTATTGGATTAGTTTTTTATGCTAATTCGTTTAAAAATGAATATGCATTGGATGATGGCATTGTGATTATCAAAAATGAATACGTACAACAAGGTTTGAGAGGAATTCCTAAAATATTAAAAACAGATTCTTATGATAGTTTTTATAAGCAAATGAATGCGAAGCAACAATTGTCTGGTGGTCGCTATCGCCCTCTTTCCGTTGTTACATTTGCATTAGAAGAACA
Organism: Bacteroidia bacterium; assembly: GCA_044337125.1. Lineage (GTDB taxonomy): Bacteria > Bacteroidota > Bacteroidia > 2-12-FULL-35-15 > 2-12-FULL-35-15 > 2-12-FULL-35-15. The sequence goes on along the minus strand of JBIIOB010000002.1, from coordinate 7,849 downwards.
ATTTTTTGGAAACGGAGACAAAGAAAAACCTAGTGGCACAGTTACATTTATTCGACATGTCTTAAATGTATTATTGTATATATTCTCCATCCTTGTTTTGCTCTATTTTTTAAGAAATTCCATTTTTAAAGAAAATGTATTTGTTCCATTTTTGACGTGTTTGTTGTTTTTAATACATCCATTACATACCGAAGTTGTTGCAAATATTAAAAGTAGAGATGAAATTTTATCTTTTCTATTTATCCTTCTTACACTCATTACTGCTTTAAAGTATCGTGAAGAAAAGAAAACAAAAACCTTGTTTTGGTCCTTAACATTTTATTTTTTAGCACTGTTATCTAAAGAGTACGCGATAACCTTAATGGTTTTATTGCCCATTTTATTTTATGTATTGTTAGACAAAACAATAAAAGAATCAATTGTCTGTACAATACCACATTTTGTTATTGCTGTGGTCTACCTTTTAATTCGTTTGTCGGTGGTGGGTTTAGGTAGTACACAAGCGAATACTGATGTTTTGAATAACCCTTATATGTTTGCCACACCAATTGAAAAACTGGCAACTCAAATAGAAGTGCTGAACCATTATCTAAAATTGTTGTTTTATCCTTATCCATTATCAAGCGATTATTCATACAGTACAATTCCATATACAAACTTCTCTAATCCAATGGTTTGGTTTTCAATTGGATTTACAATTGCCTTGTTTATATTAACCATTTATTTTTTCAAGAAGCGGAACATCCTTTCGTTTGCTTTGGCATTTTATTTACTTCATTTATTTATGATTTCGAATTTGGTAATGGATATTGGTGCCACCATGGGTGAGCGTTTGGTGTATCACTCATCCTTTGGTTTTGTGCTTGTAATTGCAATTTTAATTGATCAATTAATTAAAAAAATTTCCTACGAAAAATCCAAACAGGTTTTCGTAATTGCATTTGGAATTGTAATTAGTATTCCTTGTGCAGCAATTGTTATTGAGCGCAATGCAAACTGGCAGAACGATAGAACCTTATTTACAACTGATGCACTAACAACACCAAACAGTGCTTTGGTGAATGGAAACGCAGGAAAGGCCTATGTTGATATGTCAGAAATGGAAGAATACAAAGGGAAGGAACCTGAATTATTAAAAAAAGCAGAATTTCATTTGAAACGTTCAGTGGAAATTCACCCAAACTATGTGAATGGTTATTTGAATTTGGGTGTGGTTTATTTTAAACTGAAAGACTTTAAAAAGACAGAGGAATATTGGAGTAAAGCTCGGAGCATTTTTCCTAATAATCCACTTGTAAAACGAAATTTTCAGGTGTTAGCATCCACCTATTTTACGGATGCAATGAGAACAGGAGAAAAAGACATTGCCAAAGCGATTTCAGGTTTGGAAAAGGCATGTGAATTAGATTCTTCAAATGCGGAGTATTGGTACAATTTGGGTGGAGCATGCTTTACGGTAAAAGAGTTTGAAAAGGCAAAAGAAGCTTGGACGAAGACTTTACAATTAAAACCTGACTACACACTTGCACAGCAAGGACTTGCAGCCATTCCTAAATAATATAAAACACAATTAGAGTAAGTTTTTTGGATTTTCGGTTTTTGTATGGATTAAAATTGCTTCACATTTGCATTGTAAAACATACACATTTATTATGAAAAAAATATTTACAATTATTGCTGTAGCATTTATTTCTGTTACGGGTTTTTCGCAAGCTTTTAAATTTGGAACAATTACAGCACAGTCGGGTGTTGGTATTGGTATTTATGGTATTAGAGCGTATTCACCTATTAATCAAACAGAGCACTCGGGCATTGGTTTTGTTGGAACTTTACCCGCTGTGGAAGCTGAATTTGGGGTAGCAAAATTTTTGGGTATCGGTGGTCGCTTTCGCAGAGGAACCTATGGAAAGAGTGCTGGAAACAAGCTAAGAGGGAATGATTTAATGCTAAGGTTGAATTTTCATGTGGCAAATAGCAATGATAATTTTGATTTAGGAATTGGTGCTGGTTATGGTTTAAGTACATTTGGTGGTGATATAAGTGATACAGAATATTTAAGAACAAAAGGTAGTGTATTAAATATTCATGTTACTCCTCACCTTTATTTTGGAAAATATGTCGGAATGTTTTTAAGTGTTGGATACAATAAACACATGCTCAATAAAAATATTGAAATGAAAGATAGCGGGGGAAAGGTTTGGACCAATGCCGATGGAGCTACTTGGAATATGGGAGGTCTCTATTTCGAATTTGGAGTTGCTGGAAGATTTGATCTATTTAAAAAAGGAGAGTAAGGAATAAAATCTATTTAAAATAAAGGCTTCTTAATTTTAGGAAGCCTTTATTTTTTGTTCAATAAGTGTGGTGGAAAAGCCTTCTAGGAATTCGATTGTTTTTACTTCTCCTCCAGCAGCTTTTACAATATCTGAGCCCACAATGTATTTTTTACTCGATTTGTCGGTTTCATTCGCATCGTAATCAGCTCCCTTTACTAGCACATTGGGTTGAATAAAGTTAACCAAATCGTAAGGCGTATCTTCATCAAAAATAATAACACCAGAAACAAAATGCAGGGATGCAATAATCATTGCACGAGTTTGTTCATCTTGTAAAGGGCGAGTAGCCGATTTTCCTAATCGTTTTACGGAAGCATCACTATTGATACCTACAAAAAGTGTTGCACCTAAATCGCTTGCTTTTGCAAGGTAGTCTATGTGCCCGCGGTGAACAATATCAAAACAGCCATTTGTAAAAACAACCTTTCCTCCTTTAAATTTAGAAATAGCAACTGCCTTACGAAGCACTTCTTGTGAAAGTATTTTCGACTGGATAACATCTAAAGCAGATTGTTTATGTGTAAAAGGAACCATTGTTAAATTATTTTTTTAGTCTTATTAAATAGTGGCAATAAAATTAATGAAACCAATCCTAAACCAAGAATCAATAATATTTGTGATGACCATACCGACCATGCAAATGCAAATGAACTTGTTTCGGAAGCAAAATAAACAGTTGTTAAAATTTGAATCACAATGGCTTGATAAACTCCTGTTCCGCCAGGAACCACAGCAATTGCCAAGCTTCCAAAAATGGTAATTACCATCGCTACTACAAATGATAAGTGTGCTAAATCGCTAAACGCAAAGAATACGATATACACTTGTAACACATACAAAAACCAAATTAAAATGGTTTGAGCAATGTACAACCAAGGTTTTTTAACATTTTTAATACTTACCAATCCTTCTTTTAAACCAACAATGAATGTTTTTACTTTTTCGGAAAAAAGGTTTTTGATTTTTTTACGGAAGTAATAAAATGTGGCTACAATTATTAATAGGGCAATTCCAATGATTAGCAAGAAAACTTTCTTTTGCATCAATGCATTAAACTTTTCATTAAGAGCAGTTAGAAATAAATCATTTGCCAGGCCAGCTATTTTTTCAAACTCCAATGCAAGTGTTAGAAAGAATAAAACAATTAAACAGATGACATCCAATGCGCGTTCGGCTACAACAGTACCAAAGCCTTGTACAAATGGAACATTTGAATAGCGAGTTAAGACACCACAGCGTGTTGCTTCGCCAATACGTGGAATGCCTAGATTAGCAATATAACCAATCATTACAGCAAAAAAGGCGTTTGCGGTACTTGGCTTGTGTCCCAATGGTTCCAAGGCCATTTTCCAGCGCGTAGCTCTAAAAAAATGACTGAATCCACTAACAACAAGTGACATGAAAATCCAGAAATAGTTAGATTGTTGAATAGCAACTTTAATGCTGTTCAACTCTTCAGACGTTTTGTCTTTGATAGCTAACCATACTAAAAAGATACCTAGTGCTAAAAAGAATAGGACTTTTAATATGTTGCTTAGCTTTTTATTCAAAATTATTTGAGGGTATTTGTTTTTGTATCAGGGAATACAACGGTTGGTTGGTGTTTTTTAGCCAATTCAAAATCCATTGTTGCATACGAAACAATAATGATTTCATGTCCTACCTTTACTTTCAATGAAGCAGGTCCATTCAAGCAAATAACTTTTGAACCACGTTCTCCTTTAATTACGTAAGTTGTAAAACGTTCACCGTTGTTATAGTTAAAAATGTCCACCTTTTCGTTTTCAATCAGGTTGGCAGCATCCATTAAGTTTTCATCAATGGTTACAGAACCAATATAATCTAAATCGGCTTGTGTTACAGTAACACGGTGTATTTTTGATTTTAGTACTTCTATTTGCATAACGGCTGCAAAACTAATTAAATAAATTTAATTAAAAGGTAGTTTTTTAGACGAATGGATGGCAAAAGGGAATTAAAAAGATAGAATATATTACCCAACCATGGTGTTTTTCTTTGCACCAACCATTTCAATAGCTGTTTGGATGATACTTTCGGTATCAAAACCACATTCTACATACAATTCTTGTTGCTCGCCATGTTCAATGTATTTATCTGGAATACCAAGGCGTTTTACTTGTGCTTGGTAGTTATGGTCGGCCATAAATTCAATTACAGCACTTCCCATTCCACCCATGATACACCCATCTTCAATGGTAATTACTTTGCTATGTTTGGCAAATACTTCGTGCAATAAATCTTCGTCAATTGGTTTCACAAATCGCATATCATAATGCGCTGCTTTGATGCCTTGCTCTTCCAATTTTTTGCAAGCCGATACTGCGAAGTTTCCTACTGGGCCTATTGTTAAAAAAGCAACATCATCTCCATTTTGTATTCTACGACCTTTACCAATTGTGATTTTTTGGAAAGGTTTTTTCCAGTCTACCATCACGCCATTTCCACGTGGGTAACGGATAGAGAATGGAACTGCATTTTCGGGCAATTGTGCCGAATACATTAAGTTTCTTAACTCTTCTTCATTCATCGGTGAGCTTACCACCATATTTGGAATACAACGGAAATAAGCTAAATCATATGCTCCGTGGTGTGTTGGACCATCGGCACCAGCTAAACCGCCTCTATCTAAACAAAATACTACATGTAGTTTTTGTAAAGCCACATCGTGCACCACTTGATCGAAGGCACGTTGCATAAAAGAAGAATAAATATTACAGAAAGGAACAAGTCCTTGTGTTGCTAATCCAGCCGAAAAGGTTACTGCATGTTGTTCGGCAATACCTACATCAAAAGCACGGTCGGGCATTGCTTTCATCATAATGTTCAACGAACAGCCAGAAGGCATTGCAGGTGTAATTCCCATAATTTTTGGGTTTTTCTCTGCCAATTCCACAATGGTATAGCCAAAAACATCCTGATATTTAGGTGGTTGTGGTTCTTTTGGAACAATTTTGATGATTTCTCCAGTATCTTTATTGAACAAACCTGGGGCATGCCAAACGGTTTGGTTTCCTTCTTCCGAAAATTTGTATCCTTTTCCTTTTTGGGTTAAGCAATGCAAAATTTTTGGTCCCGGAATATCTTTTAAATCCTGTAATACTTTGGTTAAACGTTCCACATCATGACCATCAACAGGACCAAAATAGCGGAACTTTAAGGACTCAAACATATTGCTTTGTTTTAGCAAGGATGTTTTTACGCCATTTTCAATTTTTGATGCAATTTCTTGTGCATTTGGTCCAAATTTGCTGATTTTACCTAGCAAATTCCAAATTTCATCTTTGAATTTATTGTATGTATGAGAAGTGGTAATGTCTGTTAAATACTCTTTTAGAGCACCCACATTTGGATCGATGCTCATGCAATTGTCGTTCAAAACAACCAATAAGTTTGCATTGCAGGTTCCTGCATGGTTTAGGGCTTCAAAAGCTTGTCCTGCAGTCATGGCACCATCACCAATTACAGCAATGTGGTGACGTTCTTTTTCGCCTTTGTATGCCGAAGCAACCGCCATTCCCAATGCTCCACCAATAGAGGTAGAGGAGTGACCAACACCAAAAGTATCATATTCACTTTCAGAGCGTTTTGGAAAGCCGCTAATGCCTTTGTAAATGCGGTTGGTATGAAAAACGCTTCTGCGACCAGTTAAAATTTTATGTCCGTATGCTTGATGTCCAACATCCCAAACCAATTGATCGTAAGGAGTATTGAAAACATAATGCAAAGCAACGGTAAGCTCTACCACACCTAAACTAGCACCAAAGTGACCACCTTTTTTTGAAACGACATCAATGATGAATTGGCGCAATTCCTTACTAACTTGAGGCAATTGCTCTAATTGTAGCTTACGTAAATCACCAGGATATTCAATTTTTTCGAGAAGGGAGCCGGCTTTAAATTCCATTTAAAATGTGCGGGGTATTAATATTTAAACAAAGGTAAAACAATTTCGATAATATACACTAACAAGCGAGCCAACGAAATTGTTTTGAGGATGTTGTAAGATTAACAGAATTTAAGTGATTTTTCTGTTTGGGCTAATAGGGGGAGTAGAATTTTACGATAATGTCGCCCCATTGGAGGAGCAAATTAATGATATAAAAAAACCCATCGTTTCGGATGGGTTTTTAAAAATGGAGACTCGTTTATTAGTGTTTTACAATTCGTTTTGTAATGCTGGTATTTTCTGTTTGAATATTTATGAAATACACTCCAATTGGTAATTCTGCAATGGTAAATGACTTTTCATTTTCAGTTTTTACAACAGCTCCTAATGTGTTGTAAATAACAATTGCTTTAATAACCTCATTACTTTGAATGTTTAAAAGACCAGTTGTAGGATTTGGATAGATCATCGTGTTTGAAACCGAATAACTATCAATGTTTGTTACAGTGATGTTTACACATGCTGAGGTGTCGGAACAGGTTCCATTAGAAACAATAACAGCAAAATTGCCACTTGCACTTGCAGTATAACTTTGGTTAGTTTCACCAGCAATTATTGCATTTCCATTGTTACAATCAATCCATTGATACGTTGCACTTGTTTCATCAGAAGTGATTGTATTTCCTGTAGTTGATGCTGTTAAAGCAGTTAATGGGTTTACAGTAATTGTTAATGTTTCTGATAAAGCACATTGTCCAGCCGTTGGTGTAAAGTTGTATGTTGTTGTAGTTGCATTATTCAATGCAGGCGACCATGTACCAGTAACACTATTTGTAGATGTAGTTGGCAAAGGGCTTAATGTTTCTCCTGCACAAATTGCTGCAACACTTGCAAATGTTGGTGTTACAACTGGGTTAACTGTTATGGTCAATGTTTGTGTTGTAGCACATTGTCCAGCAGTAGGAGTAAAGTTATAGGTGGTAGTTGTTGTGTTGTCCAGTGCAGGCGACCATGTTCCCGTAACACTATTTGTAGAAGTTGTTGGTAAAGCACTTAATGTACCTCCAGAACAAATAGGCGCAACAGCAGTAAATGCAGGTGTTACATTTGAATTAACAGTAATTGTTAATGTTTGTGTTGTAGCACATTGTCCAGCAGTAGGTGTAAAATTATAAGTTGTTGTTGCTGTATTGTTTAAAGCTGGCGACCATGTTCCAGTAATGCTATTTGTAGAAGTTGTTGGTAAAGCGCTTAATGTAGCTCCAGAACAAATAGGCGCAACAGCATTAAATGTTGGTGTTACATTTGAATTAACAGTAATTGTTAATGATTGTGTTGTAGCACATTGACCAGCAGTAGGTGCAAAATTATAAGTTGTTGTTGCCGTATTGTTCAATGCAGGCGTCCATGTTCCAGCTACTCCATTGGTAGATGTTGTAGGTAATGCACTTAGTGTAGCTCCAGAACAGATTGGTGCAACAGTAGCGAAGCTTGGAGTAAGGATTGGGTTGATTGTTAAATAAACAGAAGTAGAAGTTACATTTCCACAATCACCAGTAATTTCAACAGTATAACTTCCTGTGTCTGCAATGGTAACATTGCTTAG
>JBIIOB010000185.1:0-5103 GCA_044337125.1 Bacteroidia bacterium | reverse complement strand
TTATGAGCTCTAAATTCTTCTCATTCCCTTGATTTTGTTGATGATTATAGATGTAAAAAGTGACTGTATTATAATTTTCAATCAGTACATCCGGATGATGATCCAATTCATCCGAAACAACTGCAACAGCATTTAGTTTTAAAATAATATCAGTAAATGATTTTAAATGATAGCCTTTTTTATACTTTCCATTTTCTAATTTCCATTCCATAGTTCTAGTTTTTTAGTTTTTTTGATTTCATTTCTCATAAAAGGTATTGAATCTATTAACTGTTCAAATGATTCAAGTACAAAATACGTTGTTTGAATTTCATCGGTTTTGAATGGTGTTTGAATAATCTCCTGAATGTCGAAGGGTTTAAAATTCACCTTTCCACTTGCCACATGATTCGTTTCACCAAACGAGGACATTATTCCGGCACCGTACGATTTAATTGTTTGTTCATGTATTACACCAAATTCGATGGTAAACCAGTATAAGCGTTGCAATTGTAAAACAATTAATTCATTCTCTTTGTTTTCTACCCCAAGCTTGCCAAATGCTTCCATAAAACTTGAAAATACAGGGTCGGCCAACAAAGGGATATGACCAAAGATATCATGAAACATATCTGGTTCCTCCAAATAGTCCATGTTTTTAATGCTTCTTAACCAGGTGGATGAGCAAAATTTCTTTTTTGATAGTAGCTCAAAAAAGTCATTTACAGGTATTAGACCTGGAACTACGTTTATGCTCCAACCAGTTCTTCCTTCGAACCATTGGTTGATTTTCTGGAAATGCGGCAGTTCATTTTTATTGATTACGTCCTGCATTTCGGATAATGATTTTAGGTAAACAGCAGATCCTTTTTCTTGAAGATTGTTCCTTTGTCGTTCAAAAAGTAAGTTCCATACATGTTGGTCCTCTTTTGTGTAAAGCTCAAAATTTTGTTTCATTGTGTGTTGTTTTATGGCTTTTGCAAAAGGGTAGAACAAAAAAAAACCGACCTCTTGCGAAGCCGGTTTAATTAGTTGATTTATATAAATACTATTACACGACTCCTACGTTGGAATCGTAATAATAAAATGTATTTGTGTTTTTGTTCATGAAGCAAATGTATATAAAATTGCTAAACACTAGCAAAAATTTTTTTTAGTTACCAATTTTAAATCCTAAACTACCACCCGAACCGCGTTCGTTTGTTAATTCAAATTCTTTCACATCACTCAATGCCAATGAATGCAATAGCTCTGCTGTGCGCTCTGCACTTGGCATTTCGGCCAATCGTAAATGCTGATTTTTGATGGCTTCAGCAATTACCTGACGCACCGTTCGTGCATTACCAAAATGTTTGTCGCGATTGGAATGAATATGATTAAAATAATTTTTCAAATGTGCTTCTGCTTCTGCATTAGGCGTTATTTTTTCTTTCGATAAAATACTCAATGCAATGGCATATAATTCTTCAGGGGAATAATCATTAAACACAAACGTACGGTCGAAACGTGATTTTAAACCCGGATTGGATTCCACAAACTCATTCATATTGTCGGTATAACCCGCTACAATAATTCCAAACTGTCCACGCAAATCTTCCATGCGTTTTAAAATTACTTGAATGGCTTCTTGTCCAAAATCATTACCAATCGATTTGTTGGCCAAGGCATACGCTTCATCAATGAATAAAATTCCACCTTGTGCTTCTGCTATTTTCTCTTGTGTTTTGGTTGCTGTTTGTCCAACCCAACCTGCTACCAATGCTTCGCGATCTACTTCCACCAAATGTCCTCGTTCCAACAATCCTAAGCCTTTGTATATTTTTGCAATGATGCGTGCAACGGTTGTTTTTCCTGTTCCAGGATTACCAGTAAAAATGCTGTGCAATGAAAATTTGTTCAACACATCACGCCCCGTTTCTTTGTAAAAACGAACCAGCTTCACCAACTCATTTATTTCTTCTTTGATATTGTTCATGCCAGTCAATGCATTCAACTCCGCCAAGCCTTCGCGCAATAATTTTTCGTTTACACCCAAGCTCAATTTCTTTTTGCCTTGTGCTGCAAACACTTTTTGTACATCTTGCAATTCAATGGTCGAAAGTGTTTCGTTCGATAAATCGGCAACGTTTGGATGATTCATCAAGCGCAAACCTAAATTCATTTTTGCTTCATCAATTACAGAATATACATAGCGTGCATTTCCAAATGCATTGTCGCGTGTGCGATACACATCTATCAACATTTCTTGTAAATAGTTTTTGGCATCACTGGTAAGTGTAACACCTTTTTTTGTTGCCGCTAATTCAGCAATGGCAAACATTTCTTCCGGCATGTAATCTTCGAAATGGAAGTAATGATTAAAACGTGATTTTAATCCTGGATTCGAATCAATAAAGTTTTGCATCTCCTTTGGATAACCAGCGCACATGATGGCAATGTCGCCAGTACCATCACTCATTTCCTTTATCAATATTTCCAATACTTCATGTCCAAAGTCGTTGGAATCTTCTTTTGCACGTGTTAAAGAATACGCTTCGTCAATAAATAAAATTCCACCTTTTGCATCTTCAATGGCTTTCTTCACCTTAGGTGCTGTTTGTCCGATGTATTGCGCTACCAAATCCGAACGGTCTACTTCCATTACATGACCTTTGCTCAGCAAGCCCATCTTCTTGTAAATTTTTCCAAGCATGTTTACAATGGTTGTTTTTCCAGTACCTGGATTACCTGTAAATACGCTGTGTAAATTGATTCGGCTATTATCATCAAACCCTTTTTCCTTACGCAGTTTTATAAAGTTGATGTAGTTGATGTGATCGCGAATGTTCTTTTTAATATTTTCCATTCCCACCAGCTCGTCAACTTTTGCAAGTAATTGCTCCACGGTTTCTTCGGGTACTTGCTCGGTAGTATTGCTATTTGCGCTAGTAATTGCCATGTTCGATTCGGTCATGATTACTGGCAATGCTACACCTTCAATATTTTCGCTTCCTACTTCGAATGGGATTGTAGCAATGAGTGTATCCATGAATACAATCTCTACTTTGTATTTATCATCTTTCCAACTGCCAGCAGCTTCGCTTCCCCAGCCAGCATCAAATGTAAATGTCAGTTCCTTTTTATCTTTTTCGATATAACCGTTGCGTAGTGTTTGTCCTTTTGCCTGACCAGCATCATCGTAAAAATTGAAAAACAATTCGTAGTTCCAATCGCTCGCTGTTAATGTACGCACCTTGCATTCCACCCACAAATAAGGAGTTTTAGCACGGTCGAATTTTTTCAAGTACGTTCTATTGGTAATGTTCCAACCATCAAACGGACCCGCAAACAATTTAACCGATTCTAATGCAAAATAAGGATTGCTGTTTACGGTTACTTTTCCAACCTCTTCGATAAAGAAATTGCGTGAGCCAACCAGTTCACCATCAATGTATCCTTCCCACACATAAAGTCCTTTGAACCAATAAGCACCTTCGGTAGCATTTCCCCAACCATCGCGCACAAACACAATATTGTCGGTCATGTTGATGGATTGGGTTGATTCGAGCGAACACAATTCTTTTTTCTCGCTGCCTTTTAGTTCAAAACATTTGAGGGTGATTTTGGCGCTCCAGTTTTCTTCATCAAACAATTTATTGTAGAACGAAAATTCGGTACGAACGTAGGTGGTTTCTGCTCTGTCGAAAACAGTGCGGTATTTTTTTGTTGCATTGGCCATCCATTCGTCAGACGAATAGATTTTCATGTCTTTAAATTTATAATTCTTTGCCATAAAGGATGCTATCAATTGGAGTACTAAAATATGTAAAAAAAAGGCAACAAAAAACCCGTTACAGGCGTAACGGGCATTTGTTAATTAGATAAATCTCTCTAAACTAAATCTAATTATTAATAATTGCCTGCGGCAAGTGCTTTTTGTGAAGGGTCGTAGCTAGTAGCTTCTTTAAATAATACACCATTCACGAATATTTGTACAGTTACTGTTTTTCTTGCTGGTAAAACGTTTGCAGCTTCAACCGATAAAAGGTTTCCTTTTTTGCAAGTAAAGTTAATTGCGTAATAGGTTCTGCTTACTGTTTCTGTTTCCGATTCAAAAGTTCCGTTATCATCTGGCTTTAAATAAGTGATTTCAACGTTTCCTGATTCGTTAGTTACTCTGTATTCAACATTAATAGTTGATGTTGGAGTTGAACTTTGTGGTACAACCTTGTCTTCTTTTTTGCAAGAAACCATTGAAAGGCTTGCTATTATTGAAGTGTAAAGGATGATGTTTTTCATTTTTTTGTTTTATATACCTGAATTCGAGTGCAAAAGTACACTTTATTTAATACAAAACAAATGTTTTACGATAAATTTATTCTTTCACCCGATAAAATTATTAACATTTTCGATGAACGGGTGTTTAAAACTGCTGAACTTTTTGATTTTTCGACAAATTGATGATTTTCTTACATGGTGAATAGTAAATAGTAAATAGTGAATAGGAGTAGGGCAGTGCCTTGTCATTGCGAGGGAGTCTTTCACGACCGAAGCAATCTCTTGGTGGCATTTAGTTTTTTATTTTTACCGCAAAGCACGCAAAGTAGTACGCAGAGGAGCGCAAAGTTTTTTGCTTGATAATAGATAGAATAAATTTATTAGGCTCCGTTAACCTAAACAACATTCATTTTATAATTAAACAGCTTTTCAGAGCAGCGGGTGGGAATGAAAGCATACGATGCCGACTCGGGGTGAACGCTTTTTTCTCAGAAAATCAAAGAATGAGCTTTAGCCGCATTCGTAGATTTTCGAGAAAAAAGGGAGAGGCGGGAAGCGGTTATGCTTTCTTGAACTTTTGTTTCTTTTGTTTCAAGACAAAAGAAAGGAATACAATAAGAAATCTACCTCCCAAATCATAGATTTATCCTTCGAAAGATGGTTAGTATTTTTTCATGAAGGCAAACGAATTATTGCTACTTTGAAAGTATCTCATTCAAATCCTTAACCCAAACAATCTACTCAACAACATATTTGATAAACCAATTCGGAATAGCACTTGGATCGAATAAACGAACATTCTTTCCATCCGTTATCTCAGCAATGAGCACACTGGCCTTTAGAGAGTTGTCGAACAAATAGGCTCTA
>JBIIOB010000184.1:0-5110 GCA_044337125.1 Bacteroidia bacterium | reverse complement strand
CCTGGACGTCCACCAATTGGAACTGTAAAAATTGGCAATGCGTTTCCATATTGGTTAAGAACATATAAAGAAACATTATTGTTTTTAACCAGTAATTTTTTGTTTTTGATGAATTGAACATCAAGTGTTGTTTTCTTCTCTTTTTCAACCACTTTATGATTACTTGTGGCCCATATATTATCACCCGAAGAAATGCTGAGCTCTCCTTTTTTAGCCATTGAAATAATATTAATGTTGCCATCACTATCAAAATCGAAATTGGAAACACTAATCGAGATAACGTTTTCTTCTATGAATGGATATATGTGTGCAATGTTATTTTGATTATCTGATAGTCGAAATGTATATTCGAATGTAAAAGCATTGCTACCTTCTACAGGCTTATTTTCCACAGGCGAAGCGCTAAGGAAATAGCGGTATAAATTGCCATCATCTCCGCTAATTCCTTCAGAGATAATTTTAAAAATATAACCATTTTGTTCTGGCACCCATTCTCCTTCACTTGGGTTAAACGGGCCAAATGTATACCATTCCTCATCATAGATATCCTCACCACCAAAAGTTTTGGTATAAATTAAATTTCCGCTTTTGTAATTTCCAATTGGATTATTGTTTCGCACATCTTTAGCGGTGTAACAGGTTTTACCTCCATAAACAGTAAATTTTGTTTTGGTATTATAGTCTGTTTTTTTTTCATCGTTCGATCCGCTTGTTTCTGGATCAAAAACCCGGATGTAAAAAGGTTTAACTTGAAATTTAGGAATTACAAAAAAGAAAGTTTGTGAAAAATCATCGTCTCCCCATGATTTATCAGCAGTTTTCCCGAATGTTACCAGGTATGGAATATTTTCTTCTACTGCAGGAATTTGCTGCGAAAAAGCATTGAGTGAATTGAAAAATATAAATAGAAAATAAATTACTCGTTTTAACATATATGCGAAAGATATTTAACTCAATTTCAATTACCAACATTTTTGGACAAGGATATTAAATTCACCGACCAAAAGATGGTGAATTACCTTTTTCAATAATTACTTTAATGCATTTATTTTTACTAATAATTCTTGTGTTTCTTTTGAATCGTCCCCACTTTTTTTGGCTAGTTCAATAGCTTTTTCAGCAATCGCTTTTGCTTCATTCTTTTTACCTAATTTGTAAAGTACAGCTGCATAGGTATCATTGTAAGGATAGTTATCTTCCAACTCTGTTGCTTTTTTAGCCCATTTGGCAGCATTTTCCAACATTGTTTTATCATTTATTTGCTCGTAAAACGTCCAAGCATAACTGTTTAATTCATATGCATTTTCCATCGAATAGTTGGAAATGTAGGTTGAGGCAGCTTTTGCATATTTGTCCATATCACCTGATCGTTGGAACAATTTAATATCTGCTTGTGCAATTATTTTTTCTGCATCTTTTGTTTTCGAACTACGCAATTTTGTTTTGAGTTGTTCATATACCACCATGTCTTTGTTTTGGATTGAAGAGTATAATCCACTAGTGTATACATGATTAATTAGAGATTCGACAGAATCAGTATTATAGTGCTTTGCAAAAACAGCTTTGTTCTTTTCAAAATTTTGGAAAACAGGTGAATAATAGTCGTTAACATATTTGTAGATAATAGACCAATTTTCAAAGGAATGAAAGTCCTGTTCTTTTACATTTGTAAAGTACTCTTCAACCTCTTTGTTATAGGATTGGCAGGCATTTTCTAGCATAGAGAAATAGTTACTAGCCAAATCTGCATTTACTTTTCCATTCTTGAAATTTTTACTGATAGTTGCTAATTGTTTGTCGGTTGACAAAGCTGCTTCCCCCGTTTTAATAAAATCTTGAACAGGTGCAGAACCGCATACACGGTGCAATTGGGTTCCATCGCTGCTCAAATACAACATGGTTGGATATGCATTGATACCATATTTTTTTGCTAGTTCTATACCTTCGCCTTTTTCCATATCAATTTTTGCATTGATAAAGTTTTTATTATAGAAGTCAGCAACAGTATCATTGGTAAATACATTTTTTGCCATCCATTTGCAGGGTCCGCACCAAACGGTAAAACAATCAATATAAACTATCTTGTTTTCCTTTTTAGCTTGTGCTAAAATTTCGGAAAATGTTCCGTGGTTAAATTCAATGCTTCTATTCTGAGCAACAATATTTGATGCGATGATTGAGAAAATAAAGCAAAAGGCAAAAAACAATTTTTTCATGCTATCAATGTTAAAAAAAGGTTAAGAACTAACTTAAATATAAATCTAATGAAAAATTTTGAGGGTTTTTGGCTTTTTTAGTTTTGTAAAAATCCATGATTTCCTTCATGTCTTTTTTAAAATCGCCTGTTGGGTAAATTACTTTATCAATTCCGCATGATTTTGTTCCGTAATCGATAAAAGCCAAAGCAATAGGAACCTTGGCTTTAAGTGCCACATAATAAAAACCAGTGCGCCATTTTTCTACTCGAGAGCGTGTACCCTCAGGAGTAATTACCAAACGTAATTCATCATGTTTTGCAAACAAATCCGCCATTGCATCAACTGTACTTGTTTTTTCGCCATCCGTATTTTTTTTATTTCGATCAATTGGCAATGCACCCAAGGGTTCCATGATGAGGTTAAATGGAAAACGCATCCATTCCTTTTTAATAATAAATCGTTGTTTGAGTTTCATGGTTTGAACGGTTCCAATGCCGTATATGAAATCCCAATTGCTGGTATGTGGAGCAACAACAATAACACACTTTTTAATATCATCCGATAAAAAATGAGTCACTTTCCAACCGAGTAGCTTGTATATAAATTTAAACATGTTTCCTTTATTCTGAGCGAATATAAGGTATTTGTAAAAACAAAAAAAGGCAAACCGACCAGTTTGCCTTTTACAAGTATTAATTGAGCTTAAATAGAGCTGTATTCTTTTTCGCTAGTAAGGTTTCCTTTTTCGTCCCACATCATCCATTTCCCAACCTTTTCACCCATTGAGTAGTTCATTTCATAACGTTTCATTCCATTTAGGTCCCAAACTAGCCACAAGCCATCTTTTTTGCCTTCTTTGTAAAAAGCTTGTGCAATTTTTTGTCCTTCTTCACTCCAACGCAACCATTCTCCTGTTTTTACACCGTTCACAAATGCTCCTCTTTCCATCACTTTCCCAGAAGCGTAATAATAGGTTACTTCTCCATGTGCTTTACCTTCTTTAATTTCTAAAGTAGATTTTTTAGCACCATTTTCATCCATTGCAGTATATGTTCCAGTATATAAGTTGTTGTTTAAATAATAAACACCATCTTTTTGGATAATTGCATTTGAACTATTTTTTGATGAAATAGTAGGGCTTAAATCTTGTGCCGATACAGTGATTGCAGACATGCAGCAAACAACAGCAAATACGATTAATTTTTTCATAGCCTTTTGGATTTAGAGATAAATATTAAAACTTTATACAAAGTTAAACACAAAACAACAATGTTTTTATTACATAGGCATAAATATTTTCTAATGTTAAGTTAATGTAAAATTAACATAGGCTTTTATGTGAAGTTTGCCTTTTTTGAACTAAAAAAGGCCTTGTAATGGGTATTACAAGGCCTTTTATTTGTCAATTGATTAAACTATTGTTGTTCCAATTCAATAACCAGTGGCGTGTATGAATAAGGATTGATGTTAATTTTAGTTTCAGCATAAGAAATAAAGCTGATTTGTGCTTCTGTTTTTGCAATATTGATGCTTGCAGAAAAATTACCGTTTAAATCGCTATAAACGATTTGCTCACCAATTTTAATTTCAGCACCTGCGATTTCTTCACCACTAACTTTATCAATGATTTTTCCAGAAACCAATTTAGTAGTGTTTTTTTCAGCATCATTGTTACCATTACCAGCAAAGGAAGCCGTTGCTATGATAAATGTAAAAATGATTAAAAAGAAATTTTTCATTGCTTAAATTTTGTGATACAAAAATAGTTTAGCTGCAGAAAAAGTGGGTGATGCAAAAATTAAGGATGTATGAACATTGTGTTAAGCCATGTAAAGTTTATGTTAATGAAAAATATACCCTATCTTCGTCTAAAATAAATTATAGTATACTTTGAAATTCAGCGATTTTAATTTTGAGTCCAGCTTACAAGAAGGGCTTGATTCAATGGGCTTTGAAAACCCAACACCAATTCAGGAACAAGCAATCCCAATTATATTAAGCAACAAAGACCTTATTGGTTGTGCGCAAACAGGAACGGGTAAAACAGCAGCATTTTTATTACCCATTTTGAATAAGCTAACAGCCAATCCAACCGATTTAACCAACACACTCATTATTGTTCCAACACGTGAATTGGCTTTACAAATTGATCAAGCATTGCAAGGTTTCTCGTATTTTACATCGGTGAGCTCCTTAGCCATCTATGGTGGTAGCGATGGTAGTGTATTTGAACAAGAGAAAAAAGCCTTAACACAAGGTGCTAATGTAATTATTGCAACACCCGGCCGATTGATGGCCCATTTAAACATGGGCTATGTAAAGCTGGATAACTTGCAGCATTTGATTTTGGATGAAGCAGACCGTATGTTGGACATGGGTTTTGTGGATGACATTATTAAAATAACCACTTATTTGCCAAAGAACCGACAAACATTGATGTTTTCGGCAACCATGGCACCACGCATTCGTACATTGGCAACTAAGCTGTTGAATGAGCCAGAACAAATTACTATTTCACTTTCTAAGCCTGCCGAAGGAGTGGTTCAAGGCGCCTATTTGGTATACGATACACAAAAGAACAATTTGATAAAATCACTTTTATCAGGGAAAGAAAAAGAGTTGAGCAGTGTCATTATCTTTTTATCGACCAAGATAAAAGTAAAAGAACTGGAACGCGATTTACAGAAAGCAGGATTAAAAGCAAAAGCAATTCATTCCGATTTAGAACAAGGTGAGCGCGAAGAAGTATTAAGAAACTTTAGAAGTAAACAATTACAAATATTAGTAGCAACCGATATTTTATCACGAGGAATAGATATTGAAGACATTGGTCTGGTAATCAATTACGATGTGCCGGGCGATGCTGCAGATTATATTCACCGTATTGGACGAACAGCGCGTGCTGCTTCAAC
>JBIIOB010000183.1:0-5112 GCA_044337125.1 Bacteroidia bacterium | reverse complement strand
CCCTCTTTCAATTTTTGCATTGCGTGCATTTAAAAAGAACAGTTTCGATACACCTTATCAAAAACATTTTAAATTATGGATGTTGATTTTGTTTTGGGTGGTGTTGTTGTTGTTTAGTATCGTTAAAACAAAAATTGTTCATTATTCTTCTCTGTGTTATTTTCCATTGAGCTTTTTAGGAGTGTATTCTGTACATAAATTAATGAGTGGTGAGTTGAAGTGGAAGTCGATTACAAGTACATTATTAATAATTGTTTCATCTTTATTAGGAATAGCTATTTCTGCATTGCCCATTATTAATCAGTTCAAACAAACTATTATTGAAGCCGATTTGATAAAGGATAAATTTGCGGTTGAAAATTTAAAAGCAACTGTTAGCTGGACAGGTTTCGAATGGTTAATTGGTGTTGGATTAATAATTGGTACTTTGGTGATGTTGTTGGTTGTAAAAAAGAAGAATTTTAATTCTGCCATCATTGGTGTTTTTGTAGTGAGTTTACTTGCTGTTAATTTAGCGTCATTAGTTATTGCTCCA
This sequence comes from Bacteroidia bacterium, assembly GCA_044337125.1. Classification (GTDB taxonomy): domain Bacteria; phylum Bacteroidota; class Bacteroidia; order 2-12-FULL-35-15; family 2-12-FULL-35-15; genus 2-12-FULL-35-15. Next base: position 4,577 of record JBIIOB010000183.1, on the reverse strand, counting down.
CGTATCGAACCTTATTCGCAAGGTGCTGCCATTGAATTTTATGAATCATTGCAAAACCAAGATTGTTATGTTGAAACACTTGGATTCAAGAGTTATGCGCAGTTGTTTTATTTAGCCAAACGTCCACAATCCAATCCCATGAGTAATGATATGAATTGGTTGCTGAGCGGGGAAGTGGATAAACCTACTTATTTTGTAAGCAAGATAACTGGCGTAGAGGAGATAAAACAAAATCATCCCAACCTTATTGAGATCTATCGAAAGAATGGTTTTGTGTTCTGGAAACGATAATTTTTAGCAATTAACATTTTTTTTGAAAAATAATTTTGGTGCATTCGATTTTTAGTATTTACTTTGCATTACAAAGTACTTTTATACTTATCATAAAATGACAGACGAAAAAGAACATTTACAAGCACTCAATGATATACGTTCCATGATGGAGCGTTCATCTCGTTTTATATCCTTAAGCGGATTATCGGGCGTATTCGCTGGATTATTTGCATTGGGTGGTGCATACATTGGAGCAAAATACATTGAACATGTGGATGAGATAGAGTGGGAGTATAACCGAAATGGCGTTATTGCATTTTACATTTTCGATGCATTGTTGGTTTTGTTTGCATCGGTGGCCGTTGGTATTCTACTTACCATTCGTAATTCTAAAAAACGTGGAATCAAAATTTGGGACAATACGGCCAAACGAATGTTGATCAATTTAATGATTCCATTGGTGAGTGGTGGTTTGTTTTGCATTGCCTTGCTGTATCATGGTGTAATTGGTTTGGTAGCACCTGCTACGCTAATTTTTTATGGTTTGGCATTAATCAATGCAAGTAAATATACCTTCAACGATATCCGTTATTTAGGTATTTGTGAAATTATATTAGGTGTCATTTCTTCTTTTTTTATTGGGTATGGCTTACTTTGTTGGGCCATCGGTTTTGGTGTGTTGCACATTGTGTACGGTGCAGTGATGTATTTTAAATACGAACGAAATTCATAATTGGTGAAAAATTACATTCAGTTTTTAAATAAAGCATTTGAGAATCGTATTCGTTTAGGCATCATGAGTGTGTTGATGGTAAACGATTGGGTGGAGTTTAGTACCCTAAAAGAAATGTTGGACATTACGGATGGAAATTTAGCATCGCACATTTCAGCACTCGAGAAATTGGAATACATTGAAATACAAAAACAGTTTATTGGTAAAAAGCCAAATACCACTTATAAAGTAACACGAATTGGAAAGAAAGCATTTAATGAGCATTTGGATGCACTCGAAAAACTTTTAAAACAACGCGACTAAAATGAAACAAGTAATAAACGATAGATGGTTTTTAAAAATAGGATGGTTTCACCTTCCTTTAACCTTGATGGGATGGCTAATTACCATGTTTGCAATTGCGATCTCGATAATTATGATGGTAGCACTCGGCCAGAAATCAACATCAACAATGGATACAGTTATTTCAGTTTTCCCTTATGTTATTTCCATTTTTGCGGTTCGTCATTGGATTGCTTCCAACACGTGTAATTGATTGCCCTTTTTTTTGAATTTTAACTTTGAAATACAAAGTACTTTTATTAAATAACTAAAAACTAAACACATGTCTATCTTCTTCCTCTTAGGTTTTCCCTACATCGCCTTTGTGTTATTTGCCATCATTACTATTATTATGACCCTATCAAGAGGGGAAAAGGATGTTCATTCGCGCTTTTCAGCTGGCCTCCTTGTTTTTTCAGAAGTGTTGTTTACCATTATTGGTCCAGCCATTGGATTTTATCGCTTCGATGAATTTCAACCCGAAATCCCTTTTGCTAAGCAGCATGTATTGAGTATTATTTTACTTGTATTGGTTTCTGCTAGTTCATTTTGGATAGCACGCTTTGTTCAAAAAACAAACAATGCAACTTTTCGAATTGCACTTTCGGTTGGCTTGCTACAAGGCATTGTCCTTTGTTTTATAACTACTATTCATTTTCTTACCTTCATTCCAATGGGAATTATTTTTCCATTTCTTGGATTCGAATTATTGTCACCACTTGTCGCATTTTTTATCCTACTTCGTGAATTTTATTTCTTGAATAAAGTTGAGTTGGATTTACCCGAACTGTTGCCATACAGAGCAGAACTTGGTTTTATACCATTGCCTTACCAAATTCTAAAACAACCCTTGTCGAAGCGATTGCCGGTTTATGGACTATTAATGATTCTTCTTTTAATAGTAGAAGCCTTGCTTGCTGTTGGAGTAGGACAAGATATCGATAGCATACTGAAAGCATTTACACATTCTGTTGGATTTATATTCTCTCATTCAAACTACTAATTCAATCGTCATGAAAACAATCAAAAAAATCCGCTCAAAACTATTGGAATTTTTAACGCATAAAATAGCCTTGCCTTTAATTGTAAAATTCAGAGACAATGATCCTTTTCGTTATTCCATGTCCGATTTGGAAGGTTTTCCAGAAGGCACCTTGGGAAAAGATTTGGTGGAATACCTCAAAAAAAAGAATTTTAAATTATTGAGAAACTACGAACGCCACGATTGCAAACACATTATCCTGGGCTACGAAATGGATGAAGTAGGAGAGGCACGCATGCAATTTTATTTTCTGGGTAATAGGCATTATTCGGTACCCGTTATCTCAACGGTTATTATCTGCTTTGTGTTGATGCCCGAACATTGGAGCTCCTTTTTTGAAGAATATAAAAAAGGAAAGAGCGGAAAATCCTTTGATGACTTGAATTACAACGATCTTGTTCTGTTGAACACCGCTGATTTACAACATGCATTTAGGCCCATGTACTAGTGTTCAAAAATGACTCTATTATTCAATAATAATGCAGGTAATTATTCGTTTACAACTGTTCTTAATTCAAAAAATTTATCCTATGAAAAAAAATGACTGGATTCTTATCGTTTCAATGCTATTGTATAGCATTTTGTTCTACCAACAATCGGCAGGAATCAACTTCTTGTTGTTCAATTGCGCCTTAATTGCATTGTTGGTTATTCGTGACCAATCAGTACTTAAAAGTACAACCTGGATTGCTGTTGCCTTGGGTACAATTCTTTCATCCTTCATGATTTTTAAGTATGGAAGTGCCCTTGCTATTTGGGCGAATTTATTTTCCTTATTCATTCTTTCCGCCATTAGTTTTGATGCACGAACGTCCTTCTTTACTTCGGTTTTGGTTTCTACTTGCTCCATAGGTTCTTCCATTGCTTTTATGTTTATCGATTGGTTTAATCGTAAAAGTGCTACCGTTGAAGGTGTTTACAAACGACCTTTTTATGTAAAGTTCTTTTTGATTTTACTTCCATTTTTGGTAGGTCTATTGTTTTTCTTTTTCTACCAAACATCCAATCCTTTATTTAAAGAATTCACCAAAAACATCAACCTCGATTTTATCTCATTTGCTTGGATATTCTTCACACTAAGCGGTTTGGTATTGATGTACGGTTTTTTCTACAATCAAAAACTGAAATCCATTATGGATATGGATGCCAATGCTCCTGCTGATTTAACGGAAAGCATGGTTGTAAAAGATTCCTTTTGGAATTCCTTAATGCGCATCGACAATGAATTTTTATCGGGGATGATCTTGTTTGCCATGTTGAATTGTTTGTTGTTGATTGTAAACGTATTAGATTTTAATTATTTGTGGATGGATGGCACTTTGCCAAAAGGCATGAGCCACAAACAATTTGTTCACAATGGCATTGGTGTTTTAATTACTTCCATTGTTATTGCCATCTTCATCATTCTATTTTACTTCAGAGGTGGCATTAATTTTTATGAAAAAAATAAATGGATTAAGTGGATGGCTTACCTCTGGATTTTCCAAAACCTGTTTATGCTATTTTCAACCGGTTATCGAAACAATTTGTACATCGATGAATCGGGACTTTCCTACAAAAAGATTGGTGTTTATGTGTATTTGTTACTCACCTTTATTGGCTTGCTTACCACCTTAATCAAAGTATACAAGGTAAAAACCAATTGGTATTTGTTTAAGATAAACGGTGTGTTTTATTATGCCATTCTTGTTATTGCTACCCTTCCTAATTGGGATGTATTGATTACCGATTTTAATATCAAAAAACATACTGAAGGTAAAAAGGATTTGGAAAAGTACTTACTGTTGGATTTGAGTTATAAAAATTTACCTCAGTTGATGAGTCTTCCCGATTCCATCAAAAACAAAGAGGATTACAAAGCAAGAGACTATTATAATTTTTTAAGGAATTCGAATTATGAAAATTTCAGAAGCGATTTGGACCGAAAGTATTATGATTTCATATATGATTACAACCGAATGGAATGGCAATCGAAATGCTTGGCGAAAGACCGTACGTATACCGATCTAATTGAGGTTTCAAAAAACATAAAGAGTTTTGGTTTGGCAAATTATAGAGCACCCATTTCTTTGAAAGATTTAAATCTATTAACAAATTTAAAGTCCTTGGATTTAACAGCCAACAGCGTTATCAATTTGGCCGACTTAAAACAGTTTCAAGAATTGGAACAACTGAACTGGAGTTCGTATCCTTATAAAACAGTAAATA
>JBIIOB010000182.1:0-5130 GCA_044337125.1 Bacteroidia bacterium | reverse complement strand
ATCTTAGAAATTACTTTTTCTTACCACCTATTTTATAGACAAAGCCTAATGTTAATCCACCGCTAGCAGCCGATGTCGCTTCGTATTTATTATAAATGAATGAATCACTTAAATCCTGCCCCAATGCATCTACACCTTTTAAATCGGTGAAGCTGTATTGCAATCGCATACCTACTAAAATAGCCATTGGACTTTCATCTCCAAATGGAATTGCAGCCCCAAAACCTAAAACGCCAGAAAAATAAGAGCTAGCAAAGTTCTTGGTTACAGAAGCTGAAATTGCAGTATCTGCATTCATATAATTTCCAGTTCGTTTATAATCAGCAGCTGAAATCATGTTGTATTGTGCACCCACTTCAAGGTAAGCACCACCTGTTGATTTTAATTTAAACATTACTGGAACTTGTATGGTACTAAAATTAATACTTGATGTATAATCGGTAGTATTTAAAACAACACCACCTACTTTAGTTTCTAATTTACCTGTAAATGCAGCCTTGTGGTTACCCATCAAGCCTTCAATTCCAAAGCCTACATTTCCAAAATAAGCGGTAAAACCTAAACCATAATTGAAGCCCCAGCCCATGTCATAATCTTGACTGTCGCCAGTATTGGAAATGTTGTTATTGAATAACCATGTTGAATTTGCCAAACCTTTGGCATGAAATTCAAATGTGTTTACTTTTTCTTTTTTTGCTGCTTCTTGAGCAAATGTTGAAATGCTTATTGCCGAAGCAATTACGAATAGAGAGATTTTTTTCATGATTAATGGGGTATTGTTTACTCAAATATAATAATAATGTTTGGGAATTACAATGCTGATATGATGCATATCATTTATTAGTTTGTTTTTTTAGTTGTAAATTTATTAATGAAATATTGTATAAACTTAATTTTTAAGCAATGAGAAAAATACTGACATTGTTTTTGCTTGTGCTCGTTTCAATTGTAAACGCGCAAGATACCATTCATAAAATTGATGGGAATGTTGTTGTTGGTAAAATAACTGAAATCAATAATTCAGATGTTAAGTTTAAAATGTACAATTCAGATATTAGTGTAACGGAATCGAAAAGTAATATCCATCATATTGTATATACAAATGGACTAAAAGAATTTTACAATACTTCTGCCGGAACTCGATACACTGCTCCCGAAAATACAACTGTTTATACACCAATGACAACTCCTGTTGTTTCTGGAAAAAAATACGGAAACAATATTATTTCCTTGAATTTTTTTGAAACTATTTTTACCAATTTTGGTGTTTCGTACGAACATATATTGCCCAATGGAAATTTTTCCTTCAAAATTCCGATTTCATTTGGTTTAGGAAGTAAACCTTTTGAGAGTAATTACAATGGCACATCTGAAAATACAGACTATATGCGAAATAAAATATATGGAACAGGTTTGGAATTTAATATTTATCCTGTAAAAGCGGAACGTAGTGGATTTTATGTTGGATTATCAGGGGAATATGGACAGTTTAATTATTTTCAAGCAGTATATCCAGTTGGGAATAACTATATAGGAACATATTCTTATGCTAAATACGTTGGAACACATTACGCAGGAATGTTTCATCTAGGTGGCTTTGTTGGACTAACAGATAATTTATTGCTTGGAGCGAAAGCAGCAGTTGGCTATAAACGTCAAGAAACGATATTGGATGATTATACCCGTTTTAAATGTACACTCGACTTAACAATGTCTTACCGATTTTAATAAATATTATTGTCTTAGTGGAATAGATTTACCATTTAAACCATTTGGTGTATTTGAGGTATTCTTCTATTCTCATTCCATAATCAATGTGCAAGCCTAAACTCGCTTTTTTACGATCCCAATACTTTTTTCGTTCATTTAGAGGTACAAAGTTTTCTTCAAATGCTAATGTTGCATTTATAGTCGGTTCATCACAATGTTTCATGTAACGTATTCTACGTGGTTGAATGTTTATGAAATTAATATCCGTATTGCGTATACGTTCTGTATAATTGGTAAGTAAAAAGCCTTGAACAGGATCAGTAGCAATTGCAATGTTTTTTAATCCTTTTTCTTCACATAATTTTAGTGAGTAGTAAATGTTTTCGCTGCTATGTTCAGCGTTCGGTTCTATTATAATTCGTTCTTTGGGAATTCCCATTTTTACTGCATACATTGCCATTATATAACCTTCGTTATAAGGAGAATGAGCTGCGCCTCCGCTAAAAATAAAATAATGGGAAAGATTATTTTCATATAAATGCAAAGCCCATAAAAGACGAAATTTAATAACGTCATTCCATTCTTTACCATCGTGAGGAAAACCGGGGATAATTACTGCATCATAGCGTGTTTTAGAGGCTGCAGCATAACCCTTTCCTGGATGATGTTTGATCATTGAACAGGACGATAGAATCAATGCTAAAAAAGTAATAACTAAAATTTTGAATTTCATTTTTAAACTTTTTGAGTGTTATTGATAATTTCCTCCGCCTGTTTTATTTCCATTGTAGTTATGGGTAACGAAAACAATTCAGGCGTTTGATCTTTAAATGTTGATTTTATTAGCTCCTCAATTCTACTAAAAAGCAATGCTTTCGTCTTCGCAGTAATAATGTAAATTGGCTTTTTCTGAATTTTGTTATCAATAAGCATTAGGCGATTTACATTTACTTTTAAATTGATATCAACTGCTAATTTTTTTGCAAATAATAATTCTGCTATTTCTTCTATTGTTTTCTCATTTTCCGAAGCAATGTTTAATAAAATCATAGTGTTGAGTTTTAAACGGTTTTCATGTTCTCTATTTTTTTCATAACTTCTAATCGAAGCTCTTCTTTGTAATTAATCAGCTGAGTACGAATGTTTTTATCTCCAATGGATAACATTTGTGCTGCAAGAATTCCTGCATTTTTTGCTCCATTTAATGCTACTGTAGCAACGGGAACACCACCTGGCATTTGTAGAATGGATAATACGGAATCCCAACCATCAATAGAATTGCTAGATTTAATTGGCACACCAATTACTGGAAGTGGCGAAAGGGATGCAATCATTCCTGGAAGATGCGCTGCTCCACCAGCTCCTGCAATTATTACTTCTATGCCACGTTCATGTGCATTTGTAGCATATTCCATCATTCGGTGAGGTGTACGGTGTGCCGAAACAACTGTTACTTCATGAGGGATATTTAATTTTGTTAATACGTTTGATGCTTCCATCATAATAGGTAAGTCTGAATCAGAACCCATTATAATTCCAACTTTTTTTAATTCCATGATTTTACTTTTAATGTTTCACTTACTTTTTTTGCTTTTAATTTTGCTTTTTCAATTGATTTGTCGAGCACTGTTACATGTCCCATTTTTCGAAATGGTTTTGTTTCCTTTTTTCCATAAATATGTATTTTAGTGCCTTCTATCGACATTGTTTCGGTTAAGCCTTCATACTTAACCAATCCAGTTTCATTTTTTTCACCCAGCAGATTAATCATAACGGATGGAATTTTTATTTCTGTTGACCCTAACGGAAAACCTAGTATTGATCGTAAATGTTGTTCGTATTGTGAGGTGATACAACTTTCGATGGTATGATGTCCGCTATTGTGAGTTCGTGGAGCAATTTCATTTACTACAAGTTTTCCCGTTTTATCAATAAAAAATTCGACAGCTAAAATTCCTGTCATCCCAAGCTTCGTAATGATATCATGTGCAATTTCGGTTGCTTGTTTTTGAATGATGTCTGATTCATTCGATGGACAAATTAATCGATCAACTAAATTTGCTTCGTGGTTAAATTCCATTTCAACCATAGGGAATGATTTTATTTCTCCCTTTGTGTTTCGTGCAATGATTACGGATACTTCTTTTTTAATTTCTACTTTTTCTTCTACCAATGAATTGCCTTCCATTAGTTTGTTAATGTCATTACTTGTATTTATTACTTCTACTCCTTTACCATCATATCCGGATGTGCGAAGTTTTTGTACAAAAGGGAATTTAATTTTTTTTGATTCAATCGCTTCAATAATTTGTGCTTTTGTTTCATATAAATTAAAATCAGAAGTAGGAATTGAGTGCTCCTTGTAAAACTGCTTTTGCAATCCTTTATCTTGTATTAGTTTTAATATTTCTGGTTCTGGATAAATTATTGTTCCTTCTTTTTTTAATTGCAATAAGGCATCAGTGTTAATGTTTTCAATATCAAACGTTAACATGTTTACATTTTTACCAAACTGGTATACTGTTTCATAATCGCTGTAATTGCCTTTTGTATAATTTGTGCAAATAGTAGAGGCAGGGCAGTGTTCATCTGGGTCAAGGATATATGTTTTTATATCCCAGTTACTTGCTGCCAATGCTAACATTTTCCCTAACTGACCTCCAGCAATAATTCCTAATTTAAAATTTGATGTTACGAGTTGTTCCATTTTAATAGATTGTATTTAGCAGCCCAAATGAATATTCTGTATCTAAAGCAGCCTTCTTGTTTTTATTTATTATTTCGTTTAGTTTAATTTGGGCATTGATATAACTCATTTCACGGCTATTTATCATAAACAAAGAGCTTTCTCCAGAATCAAACAATCGTTTTTCCGATTGCCATAATCGTTCGTAGTTAATCACATTTTTGCTATAAACAGCTATTTGATCTTTATAGATATTGTATTCATTAATTGTTGATTTAACTTTGTTCATTAACTCGTTTCTTTTATTTAAGTTATCATAAGTTGTAGTTGCTATCTTTAGTTTGGTTAATTGCAAGTCACCTCTTTCCTTTCTTAAAAAGATAGGGAAGCCTACCGTTACTCCCCACTTGTAGTTGTTTTGATAGCCCATGTTTATGTTTTCTGCATTAAATAAGGGATTATAATTTACATTCAAACTTGGCTTTAATTTATCTTGTTTAAACCTTTTTTCAACTGCCAGTTGTTTTAGTTTAAAGTCATACATTTTCAGATTTGGATGTGCGTTGATTAGACTGTCAATTTTTAAAACATTGGAGTAAAGCATAGTTTCTTTCTCATAGTTCAATGTGCCAATTTCAGGAATTGTTTTTTCTGTTAATTCAATTGGAACATCGTTTTCAAGCCATAGGTAATTTGATAATAGAAGCGATTTGGTTCGATAATCCATAGATGCC
>JBIIOB010000181.1:0-5134 GCA_044337125.1 Bacteroidia bacterium | reverse complement strand
TTGGTATCAGAACAAAAAATAGAGCAAGAGCAAAATAAAAAGCGAAAAGGGAAACGGTATTTTTTTAACCGAATAGCTATGTTTTGCAATCATTTGGCTGCTATTGCTTTATTGGTAAGTTATTTGGCCCCATATGTAAGCCCAGAAAATTTTTGGTTATTATCTTTTTTTGGTTTAGGTTATCCTATTCTTGTTGCCATAAACCTTTTGTTTATATTGTATTGGGCTATCCAATTAAAAAAGAGAGCAACATATTCATTACTTATTATTTTATGTGGTTGGCCTCAGTTGCACGGATTCATTCAGCTTTCGTTCAAAAGTACTCCTGATAAATCGAAAGATGTATTAAAAGTGATGAGTTATAATGTTAAAGTATTCGATTTATATAATTGGTCGCATAATTTAGAAACACGCTCAAAAATATTTGAATTGATTAAAGATGAAATGCCTGAAGTAATGTGTTTTCAGGAGTTCTTTACTAGAGATAGCAGTAAACATAACAATATGGATAGTTTATTGCTTTTTAAAAATGCAAAATATGTCCATACGGCCTATTCTGTAAATGATAAGCATAAGCAGCATTTTGGAATTGCAACCTTTAGTAAGTATCCAATTGTTAATAGAGGTAAAATTAATTTTGGATATAGCGGAAACAATATTTGTATCTACACAGATATTAAAATGAATAAGGATACAATTCGAATTTACAATATGCATCTGCAATCTATTGCTTTTTCAAAAGATGATTATAAGTATGCTGATGATTTGAAAAATGATGTAGAAGCTGAAGATATGGCTCGTTCAAAAAATATTTTAAAACGACTAAAACGAGCTTTTGTGAAGCGTGCCACGCAAGCTGATTTAATTGCAGCAAGTATCAAATCTTGTCCATATCCTGTTATTGTTTGTGGCGATTTTAATGATACACCAGCATCGTATGCTTATAAAACAATTCGTGGTAATTTATATGATAGTTTTATAGAGAGTGGAAATGGTCTAGGACGAAGTTATATAGGTAAATTTCCTTCCTTTAGAATTGATTACATATTACACAGCAATAAATTTAAAGCTCACAATTTCACCACCATTCGTGAAGAATTATCCGACCATTTTCCAATTGTAACTTCATTGGAAGTTAATAATTAAACCAATTTACTTTTGTTTTTTTACTTTCTTTAACGTCAGTAAATTCATTGGGTTCGAAGTTAATCCTTCGATATTGTTGTGAACTAATCGAACTACTTGATCGTAGTATAAAGGAACAATTGGCGCATTGTCAATCAGCAATTGATCCATTTGTTGATAGTAGGTATATCTGATAGAATCATTTAGTTCATTTCTTGCTTTTTCATACAAAATATCAAATTGTGGATTGTAGTAATGTGTATAATTAAATCCTTCTGGGCTCCAGTTTTTACTATAGAATAAGGATAAAAAGTTTTCTTCATCTGGATAGTCTCCAACCCATGATTTTCTAAAAAAATTAATTTTAGCATTTGCAATATTTTCAGATAAAACTGTCGCCTTTTGCACATCAATTTTTATTTTGATACCAAATTCGGCTAATTGAGATTGAATAAATTCGGCTAGTTCCAAATATTGTTCGGTGGTTGCTAATGATATTTCAGGTAATCCTTTTCCATTAGGAAATCCAGCTAAGAATAATAATTCCTTTACTTTTTCAGGATTATAATCATATCCCTTTATTTTAGATTCATCGTATGAAGGAAGTCCAGGAGGTATAAATCCTGAAGTTGCTGCTTTTCCTAAATTTTTACGAAGATATTTGACCATCTTTTTTCTGTCAAAACCATAGTTAATGGCCTGTCGAATGGCTTTTATTTTGGTCGGTGAATCTTTTACAGCTGGTAGTTTTTCGTCAATTAAAAAACCGAGGTAATCTGTTTTTAAAAAGGGTTGGGTTTGAAGTGTAAATTTGGTTTTGTAATCATCTTTTATGGTACCTTCTGGAGTTAGTACTTCATCTGTGTTAATCGCATCAATCCCCGAAACCATATCTACATTTTGTTGCATAAACTCAAGAAAAGAAGTTTCTTTGTTTTTAATGAATGAAATAGAAACTGCATCTAAATAAGGTAATCGATCTTTTCCTTCGAATTCGAAATAATTGTCGTTTTTGACAAAAACCATACGCGATCCTTCTTCCCACATTTTAAATTTAAAAGGTCCTGTTCCAACTGGGTTTCTTCTGAAATCTTCACCAGTACGTTCAACAACCTCTTTAGGAATTACCGAAAAATATTTCATGGTTAATATTCCAAGAAAAGGGGTAAAAGGCTTTTCTAAATGGATGGCAAACGTAGTATCATTGATTGCTTCAAACCCTGGTTTGCTGCTGGTATTGATATTCGATAACAATGAAGTAGCACTGGACACCTTTGCATCTAATAAACGATTAAAGCTATACACAAAATCACTAGCAATTACTTTTCGTCCTTTGCCATCTTCAAAAAATTCATGGTCATGAAAGTAAACATCATTTCTAAGATGAAACAAATAAGTTTTTCCATTATTGATAATTTCCCAGCTCGTTGCAATAGATGGTTTTACAACCAAGGAATCACTCATTTCAACCAATCCATTGTATAATTGGTTAACGGCCCAAATGTTTTCAAATGTTTTTGCCGCAGCAGGATCTAAGGAGCTAATTCCTGCAAGGTCGTTGTATTTAAAAACAGTTCGTTCGTCTTTGGTATTATTTTCTGATGTTGAGCATCCGAAGGATAACAGCATGAAAAGGCAAATGAATATAGAAAAAAAAGTAGTTTTCATAGTGAGTGTATTTACTACATCAAGTTTATGAAAACAAATGCTTGTAATGGGATGGTTAATAATTCAATTATCAACACCTTTTTTAACAAAAATCTATAGTTTTATTCCCATAACAAGAATATCATCCACTTGTTCTAAGCCTTGTTTCCACTCAAGGATAACATGTTTAAGGATTGTCAATTGTTGAGGCATTGGACGGTGGCTATTTAGAAGTAATAGTTCCTGTAATTGTTTGTATTTGAATTTTTTGCCTTTTGGACCACCAAATTGATCGGCATACCCATCTGTATATAGGTAAATTTGATCCCCTTTTTTTAATTGAATGCTATTATTGGTGAATGAATTTGTTTTTTCACCTACAAACATTCCAATTGGAAATTTATCAGCTTTTACTTCTTGGAAAATTCCATCTGAAATGATCCAAATTGGATTGTAGGCACCTGCATATTGCAATTCAAGTGTGTCTGTATTGATGCAGCAAAGTGCTATGTCCATGCCATCGCGCACAGTTGATTCTTCCTCATATTGACGAAGGGTGTCTGTTATGCCTTTGTTTATTTCATTTAATATTTTTGCAGGTTCTGAAATTTCATGCTCTTTTACAGCTTGATTTAAAAGATTGTACCCAACAATACTCATAAATGCTCCGGGAACACCATGCCCAGTACAGTCAACCGCAGCAATATAAATTAGGTTGTGTTTTCTCCACATCCAATAAAAATCACCACTTACAATATCTTTTGGTTTATATAAAATAAAACCATTTTCCCGGAAAGTTCTTTCGAATTCAGCTGTTGGTAAAATTGCCTCTTGAAGGCGTTTTGCATAATTGATACTGTCTGTAATGTCTTTGTTCTTATTTTCGATTTGCTCGTAAGCAATATTCAGCTCGTTGTGTTGGCGTGTAATTTCAACTTTTTGTTGCTCTAATTTTGTATTTGCTTTTTGTTTTAGCTTATATCTATTATAAATAATGAAGGCTATTATTAGAATGAGAATAAAGCCGATTATAAATCCATTTTTTATAAGTTTGGTTTTTGCAACATCCAATTCTTGTATTTCTTTTTCTTGTTTTAAAATTTGAATTTCTTTTTCCTGTTTTTCAAAATTAAATTTCCCTTGCATCTCATGCATGGCTTTACTGCTTTCAATACTCAATATGCTATCCTTTAAGGCCAATGCCTGACTAAAATATTTTGCAGCATTTTTGAAATCTTTTAACTCAGAATAGGTTTCTGCTGCATTTTGGTAACTACTAAGTACAATATCTTTTGCGCCTACTTTTTGAGCTTCTTCACTAGATAATAAAAAATATTTTACAGCATTTTGAAGGTCATGGGTGTAATAATAACTTGCTCCAATATTGGTAAGTGAGCTAACCATTCCTCGTGCATCATTAATTTCCTTTTTAATATCATAGGATTTGGTATAATATTCACGTGCTTTAACATGTTCATTTAAGGAGGTATAAATACTTCCTAAGTTGTTTAATGTGTAAGCAATCCCTTTTTTATTGCCAAGTTTTTCTTTTATTTCTAATGATTTTTTTAAATATTCAAGTGCTTTATCATTTTCACCTTGGTCTCCAAAAACGTTTGCAATGTTATTGTAACAAGCAGCAATGCCAGCTTGGTCTTTTATCTTTTCCCTAATTGTTAACGACTGTTTGTAATAGTCGTTTGCCTTCGAATACTCTTGTAAGTTGTAATAAACCTTTCCAATGTTTATTAAGGATGATGCCATTGCGAATGAATCATTCAATTCTTCTCTAATTTTTAGAGCTTTTAAATTATAATTGAGTGCAGCCTCACTATTACTTAAATCGGTTTGAATATTCCCTATTACATTGTATACCTCGCTTAAGCCTTTTTGATAATTTTCTTTGGTAAATTCAGATTGTGCTAGATTTAAATAGGCCAATGCATTTGTATTGTCTGATTTTGAATAATAACCTTTAGCAATGTTAAGGCATGATTCTCCAATTTTTATGCTTAGTTTGTTATTTTCCGCAGCAGTACGAGCTTGTTTTCCGTAGGCGATTGCTTTATCAGGACTGCTATCAGTATATTTTAAAGATAAGGCATTAAGGATTTCAATTTTTTTTGTTTCTGAGCTAGAATTAAGAAGCTCCACAAGACTATCAATTTCTGTTTTTTGAGAAAACAGTGGATTGGTGCAAATACAAAATAGTGTTAAGAAAAGAAATATGAAATACCTGTTGCGATTCATAAATGGTTGCAATTATGCTTTTAAAGATAGTAAAAATTAGCTAAAAGCAAAAAAGCGAGGTGAATTTCACCTCGCTTTTTATTTTTTTCTTTTCGAAAAAAAATTATTTAGG
>JBIIOB010000180.1:0-5155 GCA_044337125.1 Bacteroidia bacterium | reverse complement strand
ATGTGCACAGGAATTGAAATTGGAACAAATTCGAATAACCCGGTGACTGTGTATCCAAATCCATTCAGTGATTTTACAACGGTTCGTATCGATTCTAAATTACCATTAATTGAAACTTCTATTCGTGTTTACGATGTAATTGGTAAAGAAGTAATTTCCATCATGAACATTAATAAAAACACCATCGATATTCAACATGGTGATTTAAAAGATGGAATGTATTTCTACAAAGTCATAAACAATGGAATTGAAATTGGCGCTGGTAAGTTGATTATAGATTAAAATCAAAATCATTAAAAAGAAATCCCCTTTACAAAATTGTAAAGGGGATTTTTTATTTAACCAATCCTGTTGTAATTTTTGCACTCAGCAAACACAAGGGAATACTTGGCCCTGGATGAACACTTCCACCACAGAAATACAAGTTTTTTATTTTTTTTGAAAAGTTAGCGTGACGTAAAAAGGCTGCAAACTTATTATTAGAGCTATTTCCATAAATTGCTCCAAATGCACTCGATGTTCTAGTTTCTATGACTCTTGGATCGAAAACAATTTCGCATTCAATCATTGGACGTATATCAGTTTTTAAAATGCGATTTGCTTTCGCAATAACTGCTTCACGGGCTTCATGAATAAACAAATCCCAATCTTGTCCTTGATTATTTGGAACATTAACAAAAGCAAACCAATTTTCACATCCTGTTGGTGCATCTGTTGGTGTATGCTTGGAGGTAATGTTTACATAAATTGTAGGATCATGATAGATTGTTTTTTTAGTGAAAATTGCATCAAATTCTTCTTTGTAATTTTCTGCAAATAAAATATTATGCAAACCCAATTGTTTAAATTCATGCTTTATACCCCAATAAAAAATAATTCCTGAACTAGACTTGGGTTGCCCCAGCGTTTTCATAGGCTTTTTTACTGATGGAATTAGCTTTTGATAAGTGCTGTAAACATCCATATTGCTTATAACAACATCAAATAAATCAATACCATTTTTGGTTTTTACTCCTTTCGCTACTGAATTTTCAAGTATTATTTCCGACACAGGTGTTCCAAATTTAAATTCAACACCAATGTCTTTTGCCAACTGCAACAATGAAGCTGTGATACAATACATTCCTCCCTCTGGATAATAGGCACCTTTCATAATTTCCACATGTGGAATAACATTTAAAGTTGCAGGTGATAAATAAGGACTAGAACCATTATACGTTGCATAACGATTAAAAATTTGAACCAAATGAGGATCCTTAAAAGCTTTTTCATTGGCTCCATTCATGGTATCAAATGCACCAATCTTTCCAAAGTTTATTAAACCTTTGGCAACAGCTTTTGTGAAATAGTTTTTGAATTTATGTAAAGAGTTGTGCAAAAAAACTTCAGCAGTTAGTTCATACATTTCTTCTGTTTTCTCAAGGTAATCAGTTATATCTTTTTTAGTGCTTTTTGTCTTTGAAGCCATTTCCTTGGCATAAGCTTCTTTTCCATGAAAACCATCCAAAACCAATCCATCCTCAAAAAAATAACGGTAAACAGGATCAAGTTGTTTATACTTGATGTAATCGCGTGGGTTTTTGCCTGAAAGAACAAATAACTCATCCACATACTCTGGCATCGTGAAAACAGATGGTCCCATATCGAAACGATAGCCTTTATTTGATTCCGTTGAAAGCTTTCCACCTGCAAAGGTATTCGACTCATATACAGACACTTGAAACCCCTTATTGCGCATACGAATAGAAGCAGCCAAACCAGAAACTCCAGCACCAATGATTGCACAGGTTCTATTATTCTCTTTAATCATATCAATTGCATTTTGTACAAAACCGAGTTCAAAAATATTGAAAAACTAACTCAAAAGAACTATTCTGATAAATATCATTCAAAACTATGTAAAAACAACCTTTCCAAAACTTTGTATATATAGCAGAAAGGTCTATTTTTGCGTTTTTCTTAAAAACTTACTAATTATTTTTATTAAAGGACAAAGAACTTACTTTTGTATTGCATAAATGCACGAGGTTAACACAATATTATGATTAAAATAGGCACAAAACCATTAACAGCAGCAGATTTTCATAAAATTCTGTATCAAGGTGAAAAAATTGAACTAGATGCTGCTGCATATAAAAAAGTAGCTCAAAGCCACGAATTCCTTAAAAAATTCTCCAAAAACAAGCTTATTTATGGAATAAATACTGGTTTTGGCCCAATGGCACAGTATAAAATTTCGGAAAAAGACCAATTAGATTTACAATACAATTTAATTCGCAGCCATACCACCGGTGCAGGAAACCGCTTGTCGGACATCCATGTAAAATCGGCTATGATTTGCAGATTAAGCTCTTTAATGCAAGGTTATTCTGGAATTCACCCTTCAGTGGTTGAATTACTGCGTGATTTGATCAATAAAGATGTTTACCCACAAATATTTGAACACGGTGGTGTTGGTGCTAGTGGTGATTTGGTTCAACTAGCACATTTAGCGCTAAACTTAATTGGTGAAGGAGAAGTTACCTACAAAGGGAAATTACTTCCTACCGAAAAAGTATACAAACAACTAGGATTAAAACCAATTAAGGTTCAATTGCGCGAGGCATTAGCTTTAATAAATGGAACATCCGTAATGACAGGTATTGCAATGGTTAATTTATTGCATGCAAAACAATTAATCAACTGGAGTTTATTGTCATCAGCCATGATTATTGAAATGGTTGAATCCTATAGCGACCATTTCTCGGTTGAATTAAACCGCGTAAAACCGCACATTGGACAACAAAAAATTGCAGCTGCATTAAACAAAACAATGGCTGGCAGCAAATTAATTCGTAAACGCGAAGAACATTTGTTCAACGATAAAATCAGCAAAGTTGAAATATTCCAAGATAAAGTTCAAGAGTACTACTCTATTCGTTGTGTACCACAAATTTTAGGACCTGTTTTAGATACTGTTTTGTATACCCAAACTGTTTTAGAAAATGAGGTAAATTCGGTTAACGACAATCCAATTATCGACAAAGAAAACAACAATGTATTCCATGGTGGAAACTTCCATGGTGATTATGTTGCATTGGAAATGGATAAACTAAAAATTGCGATTACAAAATTAACAATGCTTTCTGAGCGTCAGTTAAACTTCCTTATGAACGATAAGTTAAATGGAAAACTACCTCCATTTGTAAACTTAGGAAAATTAGGTTTGAACCTAGGTATGCAAGCAGCTCAGTTTACGGCAACCTCAACTACTGCCGAAAATCAAATGTTATCCAACCCAATGTACATTCATAGCATCCCTAACAATAACGACAATCAAGATATTGTGAGCATGGGAACAAATGCCGCTTTGATTACAGCTAAAGTGTTAGAGAATGCATACCAAGTTTTGGCAATCGAAATAGTGAGCGCTACACAAGCTATTGATGCCTTAAAATGCGAAGCTAAATTATCGACAACATTAAAGAAAACACATAAAGAAATCAGAAGCATTTTACCTCGTTTCGAGAAAGATTCAATTCTTTACAAAAAATTAGAAAAAGTAAAATTGCATTTACAAGCAACTAATCCAGGACAAATTTAATTAGGCTAAAACTTAAAATATGAAATACGCATTAGTAACAGGAGGTTCAAGAGGTATCGGTCGCGCTATTTGTGTTCAACTAGCAGAACAAGGACATTATGTAATCATCAACTATACTTCAAAAGCTGATGAGGCTGAAAAAACATTAGCAATGGTTCGCGAAAAAGGAAGCAATGGCGAAATCATGAAGTTTGATGTTTCTAACCAAGCAGATGTTGATGCTGTATTAGGTGGATGGATTGAAAAAAATCCAGATAAAACCATTGAAATTTTAGTAAACAATGCTGGTATCCGCAAAGATCAATTATTGATGTGGATGAGCAATGAAGAATGGAATACCGTTTTAGGAATTGGATTAGGTGGATTTTACAATGTTACCCGTATCATCATCAAAGGAATGTTGGTTAAGAAATACGGTCGCGTAGTAAATGTAGTTTCCTTATCAGGTTTAAAAGGCCTACCTGGACAAACAAACTACTCGGCTGCAAAGGCAGGTGTGATTGGTGCTACAAAAGCATTGGCACAAGAGGTTGGAAGACGTGGGATTACTGCAAATTGCGTGGCACCAGGGTTTATCAAAACCGATATGACTGAAGATTTGAATGAAAAAGATTTCAAACAATTAATTCCAGCAAATAGATTTGGTACTGCAGAGGAAGTTGCTGATGCGGTTTGCTTTTTAGCTTCAGACAAAGCAACTTATATTACAGGACAAGTACTTTCTGTAAATGGCGGATTGTATAGTTAATGTGGAAAAAATATAGGTAGGTACATTAAAATTTTGACTATTTTTATCCTCTCTTTTACAAAAAATTAGATGAACAACAGAGTTGTAATTACAGGATTAGGAATTTGGGGGTGCCTCGGTAAAAATTTAGACGAGGTTAAGGAATCGTTATATACGGGTAAATCTGGTATTGGGATGGACATGGAGCGCAAAGCTTGGGGATATCGCTCTGGACTTACTGGAATTGTGGAAGCACCTCAATTAAAAGGATTATTAGACAGAAGAGCACGTGTTGGCTTATCCGAAGAGGCAGAATATGCTTACATGGCAACTATTGAAGCCATGAAAAATGCGAAAATGGAAATGGATTGGGTAGAAAAAAATGAAGTTGGAATCCTATACGGAAACGATAGCTCAGCAAAAGCTGTATCAGAAGCAATTGATACCATTCGCGCTAAAAAAGATACGACATTACTAGGCTCAGGTTCCATCTTTCAATCGATGAACTGTACAGTAACCATGAACCTTTCAACCATTTTTAAATTAAAAGGAATCAACTTTACAATTAGTGCAGCTTGCGCAAGTGGCTCCCACTCTATTGGCTTAGCTTACCTGATGATTAAATGGGGATTACAAAAACACATTATTTGTGGTGGTGCTCAAGAAGTAAACCCTTTTGCATTCGGAAGTTTTGATGGATTGAGTGCATTCTCTATCCGCGAAAATGATCCAACAAAAGCATCGCGACCATTCGATCGCGACCGTGATGGATTAGTTCCTAGTGGTGGTGCTGCAACGGTGATTCTTGAAGATTACGAAAGTGCTGTAAAACGTGGCGCGCCAAT
>JBIIOB010000179.1:0-5167 GCA_044337125.1 Bacteroidia bacterium | reverse complement strand
TTGGCGTTAGCGGGATTCCCAGCAATAACATCTATCGTTAATGAATTAGATTGAATTACCTTCCCTTCGACCGTAACACTAGCTGGACCTAAAACAACTTTCCCTTCTTTCTTCGGTGCTAATAAATAGGACAAAGTAATTGTTTGACTCATTGAACCATTCACAAACGACATGTTCGTACTTTGATTTGGTCCAGAATACACATCAAAGTCTTTAAGATTAGGAACCTTGAAATTTGAGCCACTTGTATTTAAAGTGAACGAAATTTGAAATGTTTCACCCACAGCCACTTGCGATTTGCTGGTTTGGGCAATAAATTTTTGGGCGAAACTAACATTCGCTAACGCCAATATGAAAAATAATATGGTATAACTTTTTCTCATTTTTACCAGTCTTTTTCAATTTCAACTTGTGAACTTCTTACTTTTTGACCTTTTTTCTTTTCTTGCAATTTACGCTCATCATTTTGTAATGCATCTAACAGACGTTGAGCATCTTCTTTTGAAATTTGATTATTCGGTTTTTCTTGTTTTTCTTTCTCGTCCTTTTTATCTTTTTTCTCGTCTTCTTTTTTCTTTTCGTCTTTCTTCTCCTCTTTCTTTTCCTCTTTTTTCTTCTCGTTTTCTTTATTATCCTTCTTTTGCTGCTGTTGTTGTTTTTTCAAATATTGCTGAGCATACGCCAAATTGTAACGTGTATCTGCATCGTTCGGATTATTTTTCAATGCACTTTTATAAGCATCAACACATTCTTGGTATTTTTTTGACTTAAGTAATGAATTTCCTAAATTATGATAAGCTTTAGCAAGCGTATCTTTCGATGTAGCTTTATGTGTTAATGCCTGAAACTGTTCGGCTGCTTCCTCATATTTACCCTGTTGATAATACGCATCACCTAAATTAAATGCAGCTTTATAGGATTCTTTATTTTTTAGAAGTGCTTTATTGTATTCTTTTTCAGCATCAGCATATTTTTTGGCATTATAAGCACTGTTCCCATCAAACACATTTTTCTTTTCTTTCTGAGCAATTGCAAAAAATGGAAATAGAAAAGCAATCAACACAAAAAGTGATGATTTTAATGAACTAAATGAATAGCTGATAAATCTATTTTTCATTTTTATCTCCAAATAAATTTAAACGTTGGTAAAGTTTACTTTTTCGCTCAGTTAAAAGTGTTTCAATTAAAAGAAAAACTAGTGCTGCCGCAACAAACCATTGAAAACGATCTTCATAATCGCTGAACATTTTACTTTCAAATTGTTTTTTCTCTAACTTATCGATTGCATCTAACACATTCTTTAAACCAGCATCTGAATTTGTTGCTCTCACATATATACCAGCTCCTGCACCAGCAATCTGTTGCAACATAACTTCATTCAATTTTGTAACAACCGTATTTCCATCTTTATCTTTTCGATAACCTTCTTTTACATCATTCTTATATACTGGAATTGGTGCACCATTTTCAGACCCCATACCGATTGTATGAATTGTAATTCCTTTTTCTAGAGCAGCTTCGGCTGCAACTACAGCATCATCTTCATGATTTTCACCATCTGTAATAATAACAATTGCCTTGTTTTTCCCTTCATCCTTCCCAAAGGACTCTACTGCTAAATCAATTGCTTTTCCAATTGCTGTTCCTTGCGTTGGAACCATATCGGTTGATATACTAGCCAAAAACATTTTTGCTGCTGCATAATCAGTTGTTATTGGCAGCTGCACATACGCTTGACCACCAAAAACAATTATGCCTACTCTATCTCCTTCTAGATTATCGATCAATTTAGACAAAGCCTGTTTTGATTTTTCCAATCGGCTTGGTTGTAAATCCTCAGCTTTCATACTATTGGATACATCCAAACAAATCATCAAATCGGCTCCTTTACGTTTTACTTCCTCGAGCTTGGTTCCTACTTGTGGATTTACAATCCCTATTATTAACAACGAAAAAGCAATCACAAATAAAATAAATTTCCAAATTCTTTTAGATGTTGAGACATCAGGAAACAACTGTACAATTACTGATAAATCTCCATATACTTTTAGTGCATTTTTTCTCCAACGGCTAACTATCAAATAAATGATAATAAGCAATGGAATCAATGCAAAAGCGTATAAAAAATATTTATTCTCTAATTGAAACATTGTATTTATGGTATACTTCTAAAAATAAAACTCTTTAATAAAAACTCTAAAAGCAAAGCTATTCCTGCAGCGATTGCAAATGGTAAAAAATGTTCTGCTTTATTAGTAAAATTCTTTTCTTCAAAAATTGTTTTTTCTAATCGATCGATTTCTTTGTAGATATCTTTTAACTTATCATTATTGGTTGCTCTAAAATATTTTCCACCAGTCATTTCAGCTATTTCGGTTAATGTAGGTTCATCGATTGTAACATCTACGTAACCGTATTCATAGGTCCCATCTGGATACATTGCAACGGGTGAAAGTGCTTTTCCTAAAGTGCCCACACCAATTGTATAAACTCTAACACCAAATGCTTCAGCAATTTCAGCTGCAGTAATTGGTGCTATTTGGCCTTGATTATTTACACCATCTGTCAATAATATAACCACTTTGCTTTTTGCTTTACTATCTTTTACTCTTGTAATAGCTGTCGACAAACCATTACCAATTGCAGTTCCATCTGCAACCATACCTGTATGAATTCCTGCGAATAAATTTTTAATTACAGCATGATCACTTGTTAACGGACATTGCGTAAAACTTTCGCCACTAAAAATTACTAATCCAATCCTATCATTCGGACGGCTATCAATAAAATCTTGTGCTACTTCTTTAGCTGCTTCTAAACGATCTGGTTTAAAATCTTTAGCCAACATACTACCCGAAATATCCAATGCCATCACGATATCAATACCTTCAGTTTTAACATCTTTCCAGCTCGAACGCGACTGTGGACGAGCTAAAACAATAATAAATAAAGCAATTGCTATTAAACGTAATAAAATCAATGAGTGTCTTAAATATTGTTTCAATGAAACTTTTACTCCTTCAAAATTTTGAAAAGAAGAAACGCTTAATTCGGCTGAATATTTTTTTGATTTCCATATATACCAAGCCAGAATTACAGGTATTACGAGTAATAACCATAACAGTTCTTTATTAGCAAAAGTGATATCGTTAAAAAAATCAAACATTAATTTCCTTGTTTTGAATTAATTGGTTCTTCATCACGCTTTGTTCCATTTACAAAGTCATAAACATTTGTCATACTCAATTCATTTTCACCTGGCAATGGGTTCTCTTTTGCAAACTTCACTAAATCAGCCAATACCAATACTTGTTTCAGCTTACCTTTACTATCTTCATCTATTGCTACATTTCTAAAACCAAACAAGATTTCATCAGTAGTTTGTTCCAAAGCTTGAATTTTAAATCTGTTTTCAATGTATTCACGTAAAATATCGGTAAGTAAACTATGATAAGATTTTAACTTACCTTCCTGCCAAAGCTTTTCTGACTTAAGTTTTTCTAACTTTTCATAAGCAATAATATGTGCAGGTATTTTAGGTACTTCAACTACAACCATTGGAGGCGGTACTTTTCTGAAATAACGTATAAACAAAATGATAATGATAATTACCAAAATTGCAGCGAAACCAGTATATACAACATACATATTGTCTTTTAACCAATCAATCCAAGTATAGGTTTCTTCATAGGGTGCTTTTATATCTTTTATGGCAAGAGTTGTATCGACTGGCATTGTGCTCACTTGCAACAATAATGGTTCTGAATAAATAGCATTTGTGTCATCGCTATTTACATCGAATTTAAAAGGAGGAATAGCCCAATATCCCGAATCGAAAGATGTTACAGCAAAAACTTTTGTAAGCGTATATTTGTACTGAGCTTTTTCATTAAATACAGTATCAACTTTTGATTCTGCAACAACTTCAATTTCTTTTCGGATTGTGTCTCCCAACAAAGGGAAATTTGCTCTTACCTTTTTCAAATCATTAAACTGAACAGATAAACGCAATTGTGTTTGTTGTCCTATAACAATTGAATTACTATCCAATGTTGCAGTAGCTTTTATATCCTGAGCATGTAAAACACTTGAACCACAGATCAATAAAAATTGAAATGCAATAAACGTTATACGTACTATGCTTTTTTTGAATAACATATAGCTATTATCTTCTCTTAAATAAGTTGGTTAAAGGAACTATGTACGATTCGGATGTATTAATATTTGCCGAATCGACACCACTTTTATTAAACAAGTCTTTCAAATATTGTTCTTTCTTTTTAGCATTAACAGCATATTGAGTGCGAACCGCCTTATCAGATGTATCAATCCACTTAAGTGCGTTTGTCTCTGCATCCATCATTTTAACAAAACCAACGTTGGGTAACTCCTGTTCACGTTTATCATAAATGCGCAATGCAACTAAATCATGTTTTCGATTTGCAATCTTTAAAGCATCAGAAAAATCAGGACTCATAAAATCTGAAATTACAAAGGCGATACTTCGTTTTTTGATGACACTGGTTAAATATTTTAATGCTAATTTTAAATCAGTTTTTTTATGTTCTGGTTTAAACTCAATTAAATCGCGGATGATTCTAAGTACATGACTCTTTCCCTTTTTAGGTGGAATGAATTTTTCAATTTTATCTGTGAAAAAGATTACCCCTATTTTGTCATTATTTTGAATAGATGAAAAAGCCAATACTGCGCACAACTCCGTTATTAAATCTTGTTTTAATTGTTTTTGAGTCCCGAATGCTCCAGAAGCACTAACGTCAACTAGCAACATCACCGTCATTTCACGTTCTTCTTCAAAAACCTTTACATAGGTGTTGTTAAAACGAGCCGTTACATTCCAATCTATTGATCGAATATCATCACCAGCTTGGTATTCTCGCACTTCACTAAAAGTCATACCACGACCCTTGAAAGCACTGTGATACTCTCCTGAAAAAATTTGGTTGGAGAGACCACGTGTTTTAATTTCAATTTTTCGGACCTTTTTTAAAAGCTCACTCGTTTCCATCTGTCTGAAGTTCGTTTATAGCAATTGCTAAATAATTAAGGTACTTCAACAACGTTTATAATTTCATTGATAATCATTTCAGATGTGATATTCTCTGCTTCTGCTTCGTATGTTAAGCCAATACGATGACGCAATACA
>JBIIOB010000178.1:0-5170 GCA_044337125.1 Bacteroidia bacterium | reverse complement strand
CCGGAAATATTTAAATTGGTAACGGTAACGAAACTAGGTCTGTCAAGTCGGCCAGAAACATTAATTGTTCCGCCCGAAAGAGTAAGTAAGGCCCCATAAGAGTTCAACATTTCATTGGCATTATCACCCACATTTACGGTACCTGCACTGCATGTAAGGGCACCTTGAAAGTTTAAAGTTGAATGTGCATACATTATTGAATTCGGACTATTCATCCACAATGCACAAGTTGCCGGAATGGTGGTAATACTTGTAAAAACATCTAAAGTTACAGCAGATACCGGAACAGAGAATTTAAATGTACCATTAGTCATTACAAGGAAATTACTCGGAGCCGAAAAGTTGGATGCGGTAACCTCTAGCGTATTGGCCGCAGTAGCCCCTAGGTTAAGTGTGACTTTATTGAAATTATTGGTAAGCGCAGTTCCGCTAATGGTTTGATTCCCGTTTTTATTAAAAACGATATTTGTTAAACTTGTTGCAGTTGGACGCATATCAAGAGTTCCGTTATTGGTCAAATTACCCGAAAGAGTCATTGTATGTGTTGCGGCAAAACCAGGATTTGTAGTCAATGATCCTCCTGAATTAATGAGTATGTCACCAAGCACAGTTATCGTACGGTTTGTTGCATTATCTCCTAGCAATAAAGTTCCACTTGTACCTTGACCTACTGTTAAATTACTGCAACTATATGAGCCGTCCATCGTAACAACGTGACCGTTATCAATAATAACATTATCCCCAGCTGTAGGTACAGTTCCAGCAAGCCATGTAGCTCCATTACTCCAGTTTCCTGTCATCACGGAAATAAAATTGCCTGCAGGAAGTGTTGCTTGCGAACCTGAGATTGGCCCGCTCAAACATCCTTCAGTAACAGCATATACTTTCCAGTAATAAGTAGTCCCGAATAAACTGGAAGCAGCATATGATGTAGCATTGGCAGCTGTTTGAGCATAATAAGAATAATTAATTCCATCGGTTGACATGTAAATCACATAACCAAGTTCAGTAGCTGAAATATCAGTCCAATTTAGTGTCATTGAAGTATTTCCAACGGCTGTAAACGTTAAAGGCCCTCCAGGAGCAACGGAGCATGCAGAGGTAAAAGAAATTTTACTATTAGAAGTAGGTATTGTTGTATGCAATGGAGTAACAGTTGAAGCAAAAGTACCTGAATTGGCTGTTTGCTGCGACAAAAGAGTAGCGGCAGTAATAGGATTAACAATATTCCCATTTATTCCACATGCATAGGAAGGAGTAGCTCCTCCATTTGTCATAGTTCCGTATACATATTCTATCAGCCCACTAGTTTCATATAATTTTATTTGGAAATTATAACTAGCTGGAGCACCACCCGTAAAATCATCCATATTAAAGTACTCAACAGTAAACACTCTATTTGGAGCTGCACCTGTAGTTTGGTATTTTATTGAGTTTGCAACAGCTGCTGTTCCATTGTTAACCCATAAGTCACAATACATTGCGGCTAATGCTATATATGTTCCACCATATGAAACTGGAGGAACAGCACCAGCGCAGGGAATTCTAAGAAAAGCACTGCCGTCTTGACGATAAGAAGGTCCTGCACCACAAGTAATATAAGAAGGAGGAGCCGGATTAGGATCTCCTAATGGATAATTACCATCGTATGCAGTGGGAGAAAAATCAATAAATCCATTAATTGATATATTAACAGAAGAATAACGCGTTCCTAAATACCAAAAATCAAATCCTAAAGGAACCGGAGCACTTCTGTTGTCGTCATTTTGATTTGCAATTTGCCCTAACCAAAATGGAATAACTGTCCCTGAGGAACCCATTGATGAATAAGCTATTCCAGTAGTTCGAGCTACAGAATAATTTGCACAACTTTGAGAAAACACTGAAAATGAAAAAAATAAAAAAAGGATTAGGAGTAAAAATCTTTTCATATGATTTTGGTTTTAATCAAATTTTGTATTAAGCTAACTGATGTAATATTAAGACGAAAATATTGAAAAAAAGCTGAACATCCAAGGAAATTGAGGCGATTTATTAATATTCGTATGTTAATTTCTATCCTGTAAATTCACCAAACACATTGCGCATGGCATCCGCAATTTCGCCCAAGGTGGCATAATTTTCGGCAGACTCAAGTATTACAGGCATTAAGTTCACATCAGCACGGGCATTTTCATCTAATTTTTTGAGTAAGGATGCTACTTTCTCATTGTCTCGCTCCGACTTTACTTTATTGATTTTATCAATTTGTAATTGACGAATAGAATCATCAACAGTAAATATGTCTTTCAATGGCGCTTCTTCACTGGTGAACTTATTCACTCCAACAATCACTTTCTCTCCGGTTTGTATATCGTTTTGATATTTATAGGCCGATGCTGCAATTTCATTTTGCATATACCCTTGTTCAATTGCAGCTACAGAACCGCCCATAGCATCAATTTTATTTATATAATCCCAGGCAGCTGCTTCTACTTCATTGGTCAAGGCTTCCACAAAATAGGAGCCTGCCAATGGATCAACCGTATCAGCGGCACCACTTTCATAAGCTATAATTTGTTGGGTTCTCAAGGCTATCCGTGCAGCTTCTTCTGTTGGCAAAGCAATAGCCTCATCAAAACCATTCGTATGCAAACTTTGTGTTCCACCCAACACAGCTGACATCGCCTGAATGGTAACTCTAGGGATATTGTTTTGTGGTTGTTGAGCAGTTAGTGTTGAACCACCCGTTTGAGTATGAAAACGTAACATCTGAGCTTTGGGATCTGTTGCACCCAGTTCCTTGGTAATTTTTGCCCACATCCTGCGTGCCGCTCTGAACTTCGCGACCTCCTCAAACATGTTGTTGTGAGCATTGAAGAAGAACGAAAGTCGCTTAGCAAAAACATTGATATCCAGCCCTTTATCTATTGCCGCTTTAAGATAAGCTTTACCATTCGCTAAGGTAAAAGCTAACTCTTGAACAGCTGTTGAGCCAGCCTCACGAATATGGTATCCAGAAATAGAAATGGTATTCCATTTCGGAACTTCTTTACTACAATATTCGAAGATGTCAGTAATGATTCGCATACTCGGTTTTGGAGGATAAATATAGGTTCCACGAGCTGCATATTCCTTTAAAATATCATTCTGGATGGTCCCAGAAATTTTCTTTAAATCGGCTCCCTGTTTTTTTGCCAAAGCAATGTACATGGATAAAAGAATAGATGCAGTTGAATTGATGGTCATGGAAGTGGTAATATTCTCCAACTTAATTCCATCAAACAAAATTTCAATATCCCGCAATGAGTCAATCGCAACTCCAGCCTTCCCTACTTCACCATCAGAAAACTCGTGTGAGCTATCATAGCCAATTTGAGTAGGTAAATCAAACGCAACTGACAAACCTGTGGTACCATTGTTTAATAAATAATGATAACGTTTATTGGATTCTTCAGCAG
Source organism: Bacteroidia bacterium (assembly GCA_044337125.1). Lineage (GTDB taxonomy): Bacteria > Bacteroidota > Bacteroidia > 2-12-FULL-35-15 > 2-12-FULL-35-15 > 2-12-FULL-35-15. Next base: position 1,730 of record JBIIOB010000178.1, on the reverse strand, counting down.
TTGAAAACCCTGCATACTGGCGCATGGTCCAAAATTTACTACGATACATAGTTGGTTGTACTCCTCTTGTAAAAGGAAATTCACCTGGTTGTTCGATTGGAACTTCAATCTTAGAGTAAACTCTTTTTATTTCAATATTTGAATCAGTTAAAAACTGATCTTTTCTTTCTTTTTCTTCCATAATTCTACAAATTACGAATATTCTAATTACGAATATTCATACTAATTTTAATTAATGTTTAATATTTACAACTCTTTTATACAGTAGGCCCCTTGAAGTAAAGTTTGCCAATATTCCAAGTTGCAGTTTGCTCATTTTTAAATAGCTATTTAATTGGTCAATATTTGTTTTCAAAAAAGTATTTCCTTGTTTTATTTCCAATATTATTTTATTTTCAATAATAAAGTCCACTACCCCACTTGCAATTACTTTTCCATCAATAACTAAATTGACTTTTACTTGTTCCTGAAACTCAATATTGCTTTTTCTAAATTCAGACGCTATTCCTTTCTGATAATACTTTTCCAAAAAACCATATCCCATTTCATTATGAACATTATATAACAAGCCCACAACTTTATAACTTAATTCTGGATATAAAATATCCTCTCTTTTTAACCGATTCATAAATTAATTTTAATAAATAAATCGGAGTAGTCTTTATTGTTTTATCCTTTTTGTAATTCGTTTTATTTCGTAATTCGTAGTGCGCTATTTTAGAATTCTTTACCAATCTCTTTTTTTATAAACTCAACAGCCGATTTACTTGGCATTTCAGTTAATTGGGATGATATAGCAATAACGGCTTGAGCCAATTCCATTGCTCCTGCATCGGGAGTTACATGGGAAGATGCAACATTAATTAACTTAATCGTTTCCTCCTTTGCTTTGATTACTGCTTCCCATGATTTCGAGCTCATATAAATTTGTTGTGACAAATTATGTTCAAATTCAGCACGAATTGTTTTTAACAACTCCCCTTGATATTGAGCGGCTGTTCCTACTCTATTCGAACGCATAATCAATCCATTTGGATTAATGCGTTCCAAAAATAATATAACACGCTCATATGCTTGCAAACGAATGGGGGTAATAACAGTTTGATTTGCTAATTTTAGATCCAAGGTCTTTTTACGACTTTCGTGATCCAAAAAGTTTTTTACCAAATAATAAGTAGTTATGAATACAATGCCTGAAGGCAAAATTATCATTGCAAGGTCAAATATTCTATCCATCGCTTTTGTTTAATTTAGATTAACACCTTATGAGTTCAGTAAATAAATCTGCAAAATAGTTGTATGTTTATGCTTTGTTCTAATCTAAAAATGATTCGAATTAAATTCAGCTGATAAATATCGCAATAATTTATGTCAAAAAAGCACTGTTTCTAATTAAAAACTACTAAAAATTAATACAATGAAAAAATATCTTTTAATAACCCTCATCATTCTGAGTCAAGTATCCACCTTTGCAACGCATATTGTTGGAGGAGATATTACTGTTGAAAATATTGGAGGCAATAATTTTATTGTAACAATGCGATTTTATAGAGATTGTCTTGGAGGTCTTGCTGGATTTGACAATCCTGTAACACTTGGAGTTTATGACAAAAGTAATCACAATGCGGCTTTTCAATTTACTTTACCGCTCATTTCAAACCAAATTCTTGCTTTAGGAGATTCATGCTTTACGCCTACAGATTTATGTGTTGAAGAGGGAATATTTATGG